>NZ_PDZN01000010.1:0-221721 GCF_002735765.1 Janthinobacterium sp. BJB304 | reverse complement strand
GCGGTGAAGGGGGGGGCGGCGCCATCGTCGGGATGGCGCCAGGAAGCAATACAGCGGACACAGGGAACTCCGTGGATGAGAATCAGTCCACGCAGTATAGGTAGCCGTCAATCTTGTGATAATTGATAATTGATGAAGTCTCGATTGCGTCTGGTGCAATAATGATTGACTCGGTCCCCTATGCGCCCGGCGCGCTGCCGCACAGCGACTTGATCGTCGCGCGCAGCCAGCGGTGTGCGTGGTCGTGGTCGAGGCGCGGATGCCAGGCCTGGAATACGTCGACGTTGTCGACGGGAATAGGCAGCGCGAAGGTGCGCAGCTTCAATCCCAGCCGCTCGACGATGGGCAGCAGGGGCGTGGGCATCAGGGGCAGCAGCAGGCGCGAATCGGCCACGGCGAAGATGGCGGACTGAAAATTGGGCGTGATCAGCGAAACGCGGCGCATGTAGCCCCGCTCGGCCAGGGCCGTGTCGAAGGGGCCGCGCGCCAGGCCGCGCCGCGACACGCTGATATGTTCGTACTCGGTAAAGCTGTCCAGGTTCATGGGGCCGTCGAAGATCGGATGGTCGCTGCGGGCGATGCCGACAAAGCCGCTGCTAAACAGCAGCTGCAGCTTGATGTCGGGCGCAAAGGCGCGCCGCGCGCTGATGTACAGGTCGATGCGGCCCGCGTGCAGGGCGTCGTTTTCCGTGGCGCCATCGCCTTCGGGCACGAAGCGCAGCACCGTGTTCGGCGCATGGCTGGCCAGCAGGTCGCGCAGCTTGCCGCCGTAGGCGCCGACAAACACGTCGTTGGCGCACAGGCTGAAGGTGCGTTCCAAGGTGCGCAGGTCGATTTCACGGCCGGATGTGAAGACGGCGTGCGCCTGCTCCACCACGCCGCGTACCTGTTCGCGCAATTCCAGTGCGCGCGGGGTGGGCGCCAGGCCGCGCCCGGAGCGCACGAAGACGGGGTCGCCGATGGCGTCGCGGATGCGCGCCAGGGTGCGGCTCATGGCCGGCGCGCTCAGGTTCATGCGCCGCGCGGCGGCCACGGCGCTGCCTTCCTCGAGCAGGATGTCGAGGGCGACGAGCAGGTTCAGGTCTGGGAGTTTCATGCGGCGATTATAGCGCCAAGCAAGGAGCTTTCTGCTGTGGCAATGCCGATCTTAAGGCCGGACAGACGCCAGGAAAATTACTGAAATTACTCTTTTGCATGCCTATCCATGCATGTCGGAGTCGGTGCCAGCTCCGCCTTGGCGCATTGCAGGGCGATGCAACGGCTTTTGCCGTCATCATCGATACTGTCGTCACAAGCCTGCAATGCCAGCAAACTTTCTGCTAATACACTTTTGGATAGCTTTAGCTCATCCTCTGTGACAACACGTTCATTTTCTGCCATGGGAAGTGGTTGAGCCGAGATTGCCTGTGGCGGCGCCATTTCCTCGTTCGTCACGATGAGATTCTTTAAACGTGGAGCGGCGGACGGGGGAGGTGTCTCGGTGAAGCTTGCAGCAGGCTCTGTTTCTGTAGCCAGGCTCTTTGCCGAGGAGGCTTCCTTTTCCGTTCGTGGACCGAACGCCACAAAGCCGATGATAACAACGCCGAGAATCATCAGGCTCTTGGAGAGGAGCCTGCGCATGGCGTAGCCCATGCCGGAGCGACCTATACTTGAGAAGCCAATATTGCGGTTCCCGCAGTTGGGGCACTTTATTGATAGGTCTTTCCCTCTTGGGAACCACGTATATTCGCAGTTCATGCACTTGTTTTCTATCCGTTTTGTCGTACTCATTTTCTACTGAGTTCCCCGTAGTAATAGCAAAACAGGCTGGATGTTTCATAATGTGACGACGACCGGCCAGGACATGGAGCGGTCTGGCATGCGTTGTCCTGCCGCACATATGAAGGCTCGAAATATTCTTGATTATAGGCAAGTGAAAAAGCTGGCGCAATCGCGTGCCAACAACAGTGGCAGCGAGCGAATGGGGCGGCGAGGGAGAGGGCTGCGAGGGAAAGAACTACGCCGGGACAGTGCCCGGCGCAGGGTAAAGCGAAGGTATTACTCGGCTGCCGGCTCGGCGCCGCAGCATTTCTTGTACTTCTTGCCGCTGCCGCAAGGACAGTCGTCGTTGCGGCCCACTTTCGGCTCTTCGCGCTTCAGGGTTTGCACCGGAGCCTTGCGGCGCGGCACCCAGAAACGGTGGATGGCCGGCAGGTTCGCTTCCAGTTCCTGCGCCAGCTTGTGCGCCTTGACCGGGTCTTCCACCAGTTTCAGCTCTTCTTCCTTGATTTCGTCGGCGCCCAGCAGGTAGATCGGCTGCATCAGTTCGGCCACTTCGGAATCCCAGATTTCGTTCCACGAACCGGGACGCAGTTCCATGCCGTCCCAGAAGCCCCAGCACCAGGCTTCGGCGTCGATCAGGGTCTGGCCTTCGTAGTCGTGTTCGACGAACAGGGCTTCGAATTCCTTGGGTGCCACTTCAAACGTCACCAGCACTTCGTTCATGAAGCGCATGATCAGGTTGACGATGCGCTCTTCTTCCTTGCTGTTCTTGAATTTCGGCGCATCCTCTGCATCTTCGCCCCACACGCGCGGCAACCACTCGGCCGGCATGATCGGTTCCGGACCGATGGCGACGGCCGTCAGATAGCCGTGCAGCATATCCATGGTCATGGCGTCTTCGGAGCACCGGTCCGACAACAGGAATTGGTCTAATTCGTCGAATTCTTTTTCTGATAATGGCTGTTCGAGTGACATGGCTTGCTCTTTGATGAAATGTAAGGCGTTAGTATACGCCTTGCGGCGCTTCATCACCGAAGTGTTTGCACCGGCGGCCCGCGCGCGCCTTACAATGTCGCTCATGCACAATGAAAACCAGCCGCACGAGGACGACCGGCCCGTCCATCCCTTTTCCGCCCTGAGCCCCGATTGCGTGCTCGACGCCCTCGACAGCGTGGGCTTGCGCGGCGATGGCCGCCTGCTGGCGCTGAACAGCTATGAAAACCGCGTCTACCAGGTGGGCATCGAGGACAGCGCGCCGCTGGTGGTCAAGTTTTACCGCCCTGAGCGCTGGAGCGATGCAGCCATCCTGGAAGAACACGCGTTCGTGTCCGAGCTGGTCGAGCGCGAAATCCAGGTGGTGCCGGCGCTGGCGATCAACGGCAGCACCCTGCACCGGTACCAGGGCTTCCGCTTTGCCGTCTTCCCCCGCCACGGCGGCCGCGCGCCCGAGCTGGACGACCCGGCGACCCTGGAATGGATAGGGCGCTTCATTGGCCGCATCCACGCCGTCGGCGCGCTGTCCACGTACAAGGAACGCCCGGCGCTCGATCACCAGACGTTCGGCGTCGAACCGCGCGAGTTCTTGCTGGATGGTAACTTCCTGCCGCCCGAGCTGCTGGCCGCGTATTCCAGCGTGGCGCAGCAGGCGCTCGACGGCGTCAAGCGCTGCTATGACCGCGCGGGCGACGTGGCCGTGCTGCGCACGCATGGCGACTGCCATGGCGGCAACGTGCTGTGGACGGACGCCGGCCCCCATTTCGTCGATTTCGACGATAGCCGCATGGGCCCGGCCATCCAGGACCTGTGGATGATGCTGTCGGGCGAACGCGGCGACCAGGTGCGCCAGATGAGCGACATCCTGGCCGGCTACGAAGATTTCTGCGATTTCGACCCGCGTCAGCTGTACCTGGTCGAAGCGCTGCGCACCCTGCGCCTGATCCATTATTCGGCCTGGCTGGCGCGCCGCTGGGACGACCCCGCCTTCCCCGTCGCCTTCCCGTGGTTCAACACGCAGCGCTACTGGCAGGACCGCATCCTGGAACTCAGGGAGCAGGTGGCCTTGATGGATGAGGCGCCCCTCTGGCCCATCTGAATGAGTATTTTGCCAATAAAACCGTAGCGAGCGGCAGTGATTTGTGGTCGAGAAGCGCAACTGGGCTGACGCCCAGTGAGCATCGCCGGCCGCAAAGCGCGACGCGCAGTAGGTTTGATTGGTGAAATGATGAAAAGGGCGGTAAAACAGGCTCTTCTTGCCGCGCTGATTTGTGCATGCCTGTTCGATAATGGTGGTAATAAATTCCCATAAGCAACGGAATTCACCCGAATAAGCGAGAAATCATGCAAGCACAGCAAAATCAGCGCCAGGCCGCCTCCCTCACCGTCGCGTATTCCGCCGACGACGAGTTCGACCAGGACAGCATCGTTTCGCTGCATGATTTCAAGGACCTGGAGCGCAAGGCGGAGGCGCCAGCGCCGGTTCCAGCCGCTCCTGCCACTCCTATGCCCGAGCCGCAAGCCGAGCCGGCAGCCGAAGCCGATACCAAGGCGCCTGCCGTCGAACGCCAGAAAATGGAATTGAAGGCCATCCACGAGGCGATCGCCCGCGTGGAAGCGGAAGCGAAGGCCACCTGCGCCGCCGAAAGCCGGGCCCTGGCCGAGGCGCGCGTGCGCTCGCTGGCCGAGGACCGCGCCGCCATCGACGCGGCCGCCGCCGCCGCCGCGCAGCAAAATGCGCAGGCAGCCGAGGAAGCGATCGCCGCCAACCGCGAACGTCTCGACACCATGCGCGCCGCCGCGCAGGCCAGCGTGGCCCGCCTGGAAGCCGTCAAGCAGGAGACGGCCGAACTGCGCGCCCGCGTGGAGTCCGACAATGAAATCCGCCTGGCTGCGGAACAGCGCGCCCGCGCCGAGCAGGAAAGCCGCTTGCGCGCCAGTGAGCAGGTGGCGGTGCAGTCGGAACTGGCCGAGCAGGCTGCCCGCGCCGCCGAAGAATTGCAGGTGCAGACGGAGCAGGCGCGCCTGCAGGCCGTCGAGCGCGTCGCCGCCGTGCAGGCGGCCAAGGAAGAAATGGTGGGCATCGCCTCGGCCGACGCCCGTGTCGCCGTGCTGGCCCGTGAACGCGAGCGCCATGCGCACGGTGCGCGCCAGACGGCGCAGATGCTGGCCGAAGCGGAAAGCGAAGCGCTCGATTTGACGGTGCAGCGCGAGCGCGCCGACCAGATCGCGCTGGAATCGGCCTTCAACCGGGCCGCCGCCGAAGTGCGCGCCCTGGAAGAAGCGCGCGCGCTGGCGCACCTGGAACAGGAACGCGAAGCCATCGCCCTGGCGCAGGCGGAATCGGAACGCCATGCGGCGCAGTCGCTGCGTTTGCGCCTGCAGACGGAAAAGGAGTTGCGCGACGCGGCCATCCACCGCGAGCGCCTGGAAATGGTCGCCGTGGCCAGCGCGCAGGCGCGCCGCGACGCCGATGTGCGCATCCTGGCCGCCACCGAGGCGCGCATCGAGGTGGACCGCCAGCTGCGCGCCGTGGCGCTGGCCCGCGTGACCGCCGAACAGGATGCGGAAATCGCCGGCCACGCCAAGCTGGAAGCGGAAACGGCGGCCCTTGAAGAAACCAAGGCCCGCGAAGCGGCCGAGCAGGCAGCGGCCGTGGCAGCGGCCCGCGAACTGGAAGAGCAGCAGCGCGCCGCCAGTCTGGCGCAGGAACGCGCCGAACTGGCGCGCCAGGCGGCAGAACTGGCCGCCAGCCAGAATGAAGCCGAGCAGGCCGAGGTCGATGCCGGCAAGGCGACACTGGCCGCGCAGGAACAGGCAGCGCAACTGGCACAGGAAAAAGCTCGCCAGGCAGAGCAGCTGCTGCAGGCGGAACAGGAACGCCTGGTCGCCGAACAGGCCGCCATCGCCGCCTTGAAAGAAAAACTGGAAGCGGAAGCGCTGGCGTGCAACGCGGCGCAGGAGCGCATCGCCGCCGAAGGCGCACAAGCGGAACTGCTGCGCGGCCAGCAGGCGGCCGAGCAGGCTTTGCGGGAAGCGGCGCAAAAGGAAGCCGATGCCATTCGCATCCTGATGGACCAGGCGCTGGTCGAGGGCGAAAAAAAGGCCGCTGCCGCGCAAGCCGTGCAGGCGCAGGCGCGCCTGGCCGTGGAACTGGGACAAGTGCATAGCGAGCGCGCCCGCGTGGAGGAAGACAAGGCGCAAGCTGCCGAAGCGCTGCTGGCGTCCGAGCGCGATTTCGTCGCGGCCGAACGCGAGTCGCTGGCGCTGATCGCGCAAAAACTGGTGCAGCAGCGTCAGACCAGCAGCGCCGAAGAGCGTGCCTCGCAAGCGATCGCCGGCCGCCTGGAAGCGGAAAAACAGGCGACGGCGGCAGCCGAAGCGCGCGCCGCCATGGAACAGCAGGCGCTGGAAGCCGTACGCCAGCGCGAGCAGCTGGAACTGGCTGCGCAGCAGGCCGCCAGCGAGAAACTCGACGCGCAGCAAGCCTTGCTGGCCAGCGCCCAGGCCCATGCCGCCCTGCAGCGCAAGGCGGCCGAGACGACGCGCGCGATGGCGGCCGCCAAACAGCAGTTGCTGGAACGCGATACGTCCCGCGCTCAGCAGCAGGAGCGCGAACTGGCCGCCCTGCGCGCCAGCCTGGAGCAGCCGCAAAGCGCGTTTTCCAGTTCATTGACCGCCGCCCGTGCGAAAGCCGAACAGGTGAGTTCGGCCAGTCTGACGCGCGAAGTGATCGAGCGGCTGACGCAGCCTAACGAGTCGGCCGGTGCAGTCTGGCGTTCGCGCTAGGCAAGATATCGAACCAAACCTACTGCGCGGCGCGCTTTGCGGCTGGCGATGCTCACCGGCTCGGCGCCCCCGTACTAAAGTACGGTTGCGCGTCTCAGCCACAAATCACTGCCGCTCGCTACGGTTTTGTTCGGTATCGTTACTTTAGCGGAAGAGCAAGATTTTTTACGTTTTTCCATCAGAACTTCCGTCCTACCCCCACCAAAATGACATCCGCATCGCGGTGATAATCGGTGATGACCCGGTTCCACGCCACGTGCGTCACCCAGCGGCGGTCGACGTGGTAGCGGGCCACGGCCGACAGCAAGCCCGTCAGGCGCGTGCTGTGGCCCTGGGTGTCGCGGCCGTCCCACGCCACGTAGGGCCCGCCACCCATGCCGAATTCCACCTTTTCATTCAGTGAGCGGATCAGCCACAGCTGGGCGGCGATGCCGCGGCGGTGCGCCAGGTCGGTGTTGCCTTCGTCGAGGGCTGTGACCGTCCAGTCCACGTATTTTCCTGCCGCGCGCCGGTATTCCAGGGTGAACGGGCGCGAGGACTCCGAGCGCAAGCTGTTGACGATGGTGTGGCCGGTCGATAAGGTCAAGGTGTCGTCGTGCGCCCAGTTCTGCAAGTGCAGCTTGGCGCCCGGCACGCCGTCATAGCGGTAGCCGGCGCCGATCAGCAGGTGCGTGGTGTTGTCCTTGCCGCTGGCCCGGATGCGGTTGAGCTGCGCTTGCGCATACCAGCGGTTGTCGAACTGCCAGCGCGCCTGCAGGCTGACGATGGAGCCCCAGCCGTGGTCATTGTCGAAGTTGTGCAGGCCGTCGTCGGTCTTGGCCGTGTCGAAGAAAAAGTAGCGGCCCGCGCCGGCGCCCAGCATCAGGCCCTGCTCCACTTTTTTCGTGCGCAGCCAGACCTGGCCCGCCATGCCGTCGCGGTGATGGTCTTCCGGGTGGCCTTCATTGATGTACGACAGGCTGACGGCATTGTAGTTGCCCACCGGCTGCGTGTAGCTGATGGCCGCCACAAAGGTACGCTCGTTGGTCGAGTTCACTTTCAGGGCGCCGGCCATGCCGGAGATATCCTGTGCCTGGGCGGACAAGGGAAGCGAGGCGGCCAGCAAGGCCAGGGCGGCGGGGCATATGCGCATGGTATTTCCGATAGTGGTGATACACGCTAATGGTGGGCTGGCTGGACGTACTGCGCTAGCGCAAGCATTGTGTGTTTTTACTACAGCAATGAACAGTTCCAGTCAGAACTAATTGCGAGTGTATAAGAAAGCGGGAATGTGTGAGGCGCGCCATGCGGCTGGAGAGCGGGGAGGGGCGCCGACGCGAGTATGGCTGGCCGGCGCGATGCTGCTGAAGTTGCTGGACTTGCTGTGGTATTGCTGTCTGTATTACTGACTCAGGACGACTTTATCGGCAAAATATTCCGTCTCGCCGAAGCATTGCGTGGGCACGCCCTTGTGCTGGCTGTAGGTGACGAGGATGCGCTTGCCGGCGGCGGCCGACAGCTGCTTCGCCACTTCCTCGTCGCGCACGCTGAACTGGAATTTTTCCGGGATGGTGCCCGGCAGCGCCGTCAGCAGCAATTCACCTTCCCACGTCTTGCAGATCCAGCCCCGCTTGGAGAACTTTTGCAGGTAGCCCGCCCGTTCGCCTTCCGAGTACGAGAAGCTCAGGGCCATCCACGTGTAGGCGGCCAGCAGCAGGAAGCCGGCCACGAGGAAGATGGCGAAGGCGAAGGTGACTTTTTTGGTCGTAGGGGTCATGTTAAGGGGTGAATTGTTTAGTTGGAGAAAGAGTTAGTCTTTCCGGCCGGCTTTCCAGTTCAGGCCAAAATTGTATCGCTCGTCCATGGCCTGGTGCGCCGTGATTTTACCTTGGCCGCCGAAGTATTCCACCAATTTTGTCACCTGCAGGTTGCCGCCGTGGTTTTCCAGCATGGCGATGGCGCACATGGCGTGCGGGCTGTCTGTGTCGAGGCGTACTTCCACGGTCGGCTGGCCGGGAATCTCGATCGTCACGACGCCATCCGTGGCGGCCCAGTTCGGCACGCCTTCGTAGATGAAGGCGTACACGAGCACGCGCTTGATCTGGTCGAAATGGGTGCCGTTGATGAAGATGTTTTCACCGCTGCTGACGCTGCCCGTGCGGTCGTCGCCTTCCAGGTGGATGTACGGTGGCCTGTCATACGCGCCCCAGCTGTTGCCCAGCGCCTGCACGGCGCTCTTGCTGCCATTGCTCATCTCGAACAGGCAGCCGATATCGAGGTCGATGCCGCCCGAACGGCCGGCCGGCTTGTTGAACAGCTTGCCGAGGAAGCCCGTGTCCAGTTTTGAGGCGGGCGCCTGGCCTTGCGACGCGTTCTGGTTCCAGTTCAGATTGACCCGGATGCGGCCATAGCCGCCGCTGTCGCGCTTGTCGAGCGAGATCTTGTCGCCGCGCTTTTCCAGGCGAATTTTTGAGAGCGAGATTTTATTCGCCGCTGGCGGGGCCGCTGGCGCCGGCGCAGGCACGGGAGCCGGCGACGGAGAGGATTGCGCTGCCTCGCTGCCGCCGAAGTGCTTCAGCAGCGCCGCCAGGCCGCCCGCGAAACCCTGGCCCACGGCGCCGAAGCGCCAGCTGCCGTCGCGGCGATACAGTTCGCCGATAATGACGGCTTTCTCATCCTGGAAGTCATTGCCCGTGAAGGCAAACGTGGCGGCCTGGCCCAGTGCCATGCTGGAGTTGCCCAGCGCGCGCATGCTGCCCTGTTCCGTCGCGGCCGTGAAGACCAGCTTGTCGATCGAGGCGGGCAGGCGGGAAAGGTCGACCTGGAAGGTGGAGCGGGGACCGTTCAGCTCCACCGTGACGGCGTTGTCCGGCGCGCTTTTCTGGTTGTAGAACACCATGTAGCGGTCGTCCGACAGCTTGCCGGCCGCATCGACGCCGAAGCAGCTGACGTCCACTTCCATCGAGCCCGAAACGATATCGAGCGTGACGGCAAACGGGCCATTCAAGCCCAGGTCAGCCAGTTTGCCTTTTTGTCCGCGTGTGAAATTGGTCATGGTCGTGCAATCCCTTCGTCGCTTGAGAGTTGAGTCAATGAGATAGTCGGCAGGTGCGCGGCGGCGTTGTCGGCCGCATGGCGGATGCCGAACAGGCGCGCCTGCTCGATGATGCGCAGGGCCCAGCTGCTGTGCGTGGCCACTTCGCACATCGATTCCTGCATGCGGAACACGGCCGGGCTGTCCGGGTCGATGATGCGCAGCGCCAGTTCGATGTCCGACTGCGCCACCTGGTAGTGGCGCTCGATCTGCGGCACCTGGTCCGGGTGGATGGCCGTCTTGGCGATCATGCCGTGCGCCATGTCCTGCGCCACTTCGGCATCGAGCCAGCTGCCCTGCGACAGGTGCTCGAAGACGGGCGCCGTCAGCTGGAAGCCGTGCGGCTTGAAGATGGTGACCAGGCGGCCGATGACCTGGCCCAGCGGCGTCTGGTAGATGGTGCCGCTGGTGGGGCGGCGCAGGCCCAGCAGGGCCAATAAATCGTTGCCGCCGATGCGCAGGGCCAGGATGCGGCGCCGCACTTCCGGCGCCGACAGGATGAGGCGGAACTGCTTCATTTCCTCGTCGTCGAACACTTCCGCCGTTTCCAGGGTCGGCATCAGCAAATGATGCGTGTGGCGCACGAGGTCGAAATACGTGGCGAAATTGTGGCGCGTGGATTTCGGCAGCACGAAGCCGCTCAATTTGTCGGCGCCCGGCATGGCCAGCACGCGTGACAGCACCTCGAGATTACGCACGCGCACGAAGCGCAAGGTGTCCGATTCGTCGGCCATGTTTTGCAGCGCCAGCGACAGGTTGAACAGCGCGTAACTGAGGTCGCGCTCGGCGATGGCGTCTTCGGTGCAAAGGATGACCGAGCGCAAATGGCTGAATTTGTCGCCATTGGCGATCGCCAGCAAGTCCTTGTGCGTAGTCGGCACGTACATGGAGGCGCCCAGCGCCGCTTTATGTTCGCTTTGCGGGTGTAGGGAGTTGTTATCCATCGACTGCGCTCCTGATAAGGGCGACCGCCTGGTAAGGCAGCGCCGGTTCTACTATGACGGGTATGGCTTTTTCCTGCGCCAGAAGCAGCAAATGTGCCACGTCCGGCGCATTCGTGTCGCGCACGATCAGGCGCTCGGGCACGCGGCGCAGCAGCACGCGCGTCGCTTCGCCGATGCCTGGCTTGATCAGGTTGATGTCGCTGATGCCGTATTCCTGCTGCGCGGCGGCCATGTAGGCTTGCGAGCGGGCCGCCATGGCTGGCGCGTCGCTCGCTTCGGCCAGCGGAATGCCGCTGCTGGCGGCAATCGCCATGGCGTCGGCCACCAGACCGTCGGCGAAAGCGCGCGACTGGTCGTGCTGTTCGAACTGCGCGTAATACACGCAGCCGTGGAAGTCGTCCGGACCGATGGCTTCATTGAGGACGGAGCGGCTGACCAGGCCCGAGACGGTGGCGTTCAAGATGCTCGACGGGATCAGGTAGTCGCCCGACGAGGCTGCGCAGGCGGCCGTGCCGGCCAGGTCGGACAGCACGAACAGGCCGCCGTCGATCGCCGTGCCATTGGCGGCGTTGAAAGCGTGGACGGTCTGGCGCAGCTCGCGCGAAATCACGCCCTTGCCCGTCCAGCCGTCGACGAAGACGATGGAGTCGGCCGCATGGCCCTGCGCCAGGATGTGGTGCAGGGCGTTCGCGTCGATGCCGCGGTCGCGGATGATGGAGACGGAATAATGGCTGCACTCGCGCTGGAAGACCTGGCGCAGCAAGTGGCCCAAGATGACGCCCACGGGCGTGCCGGCGCGCGCCAGCGACACCAGCGTGATGGGGCCAGTGCGGCGCGCCGCGATCAGGGCGGCCAGGCGCAGGCAGTCGCGCGCCATCTGCAGGCGGTTGGCTGCGAACGCGCTCTGGAACAGGGCCAGGTAGGCGGGCGAAGGCAGGGACTCCGGCGACAGCATCTCGCTGTAGTGGCGCTGGCCCGACTGGATCAAGCGTTCTTTTTCTGCCAAATCGAGAATCGGTTCGAGCGCCATCGGCGTCAACAGAAACTCCACGTCTTCCTGGCGGTAGCTGCCGCTGAAATGCTGCGTGCTGTCGGTCATAGCGCCGCCACCGTGAGTGCCGCCAGCTGGGTGCCGTTGGGGATGATGGCGTAGTCGCAGGCGGCCATGAAGCGGGCGTCCGAACGGCTGTCGCCCATGCCGAAGCTGACGATGGGGCCGTGTTCGGCTTCGAGTTCCGCGCGCAGGTAAGCCACGGCGCGCGCCTTGTTCAAGGTCTTCGGCAGCACGGCCAGGTTGTTGCCGTTGCGGTGGATGAAGTAGTCCGAACCTTCGGTTGCGATCCACTGCTGCAGCACCTGCTCTTCGATGTCGGCCAGGCGCTCGCCGCGCGCTTCATGGTCCTTGACGACGATGTAGAACGGCGTGTTGTAGTCTTCGATCAGGCGCACGCGCGAAGGCATGCCCGTCCTGGCCTGGAAATCGTCGATGATGCGCATGGCGTCCCGCAGGCCTGGCAAGGCCGTCTGCATGTCGTTCTGCATCAGGGACAGCCAGCCAGCGTCGAGCGCGCCGCCCGGCTGCAGCACGATGCCGCCGTAATCGAGCACGCTGTAGCTGGTAAACGGCAGGTCGACACGGCGGAAGGCGTCGCCATTCCTCGCCGTGGCGGGGATCAATGTCATGCCGCTTTGCGCGAATTCAAAGAAGGCGCGCTGGCGCGCCGTCGTAAACGAGCAGGCGTCGCCATTTTTCAAATAGGCGGCCGCTTGCAAATCGGTCTCGCCGGGGCATTTTTTCGGGGTCTGGAACAGTGTGTCGTCCAGATCAACAAACAGGAATTTCTTCAATTTTGGTCTCTGACTGAAAGTGGAACAGGCGGCCGTTCAATTGGCCGGCGAGTTGCATGAGGGCGGGGCTGGCCGGGGTTTCATGGCAGATGAATACGTGCTGGTACTGGCCCGGCGCCACGTTGTACAGGTAGTTGGCGATGCCTTCGCCGTAGTTGTCGTCGCAGTGGACGATATGGCCGACCGAGCCCCACGACAAAATGGGCGAGCGCGTGGTCGACTGCACCACGACGTTCTTGCCCAGCGCTTCGAGTTCGCGCGCCAGCAAAAACGACGGGTGCATGAATTCGCCCGTGCCCAGCACCAGCACGGAATCGCCGGCGCCGATTTCCTGCGCCAGCTGCACCGCCAGGCCCTGCGGCGGCGCCAGGGCGCGGCCCACGCCGATGCGCCCGAAGGCGGGGCTGGCACCCCGTTCCGCGTTCGCCTCGAAGCGCTGCGCGCTGGCCGCCACGGGGGCTGGCGCAGCGCCGGCCTGGAAGGCGTAATGGCCGGAGAGCGCCGCGCCGATGGTCGTGGGCAGGCCGAAACGCTCACTCAAGCCCGCGTTGGCGGCTTGGCCCATGAAGTTGGTGATCACGCCCAGGTGCAGCTTTTCCAGTTGCGGATAGCGCGCGCGGCACACTTGCACCAGGTTGGCGAAGGTGTTGCCGGTCGACGCTTCATCGTCGATCAGCACCAGGCTGCGGGCCGTGGAAAACAGGGCGCTGGCCGCGTCGGACAGATGCAAAAACTGGCGCGGCGCGTGGCTGTGCGATTCCTCGAATTCGAAGAAGGGCACCGTGCCCACGCGGTAGCGCGAGCTGTGCAAAAACAGAGCCTTGCAGGAAGAGCCGGGGTTGGCGCGCAGCCAGGCCTCGAACACGCCCTGGCCCAGGCCGACGGCCGTTTCCGCCATGGCGATGAAGACGACGGGGCCGGGCAGGCTGGGGGGAATCTGCGCGGCCAGGTCGTCGTGGATGGCTTGCATGGCGCGCGGCGTAACGGGCCAGTGCTTGCCCAGCACCTTCGAGAGGAACAAAAAGCCGCGTTTGGCGTTGGCGCGCGCGGCAAAGCCGATCAGCCAGTCCAGCGGAAAGCGCGCCTCGTCCACTTTCAGGGTCAGCTCGCCCGTGGGCATTTGCTGCTTGACGAGGTTCATGGCAGCTCCACGGCATAGGCGGCTTCGCCCACGCGCATGCCATCGCGGATGGCGGGCACGGTGAGCTTGTCGAAACCCTGGTCGAAGCCGGCCAGCGCCAGGTAGGGCAGGTTGGGGCCGGCCGCGCATGCCATGCCGATGCCGCCCGACATGCGCGGGTTGATTTCCAGCAGCGCCAGGCCATTCGCCCCTTCGCGGAACTGGATGTTGAACACGCCATTGAGCCGGTAGTCGCGCGCCAGTTTGTCGCAGGCCGCCAGCAGGTCGGCGCGCAGTTCGATCAGCTGGCCGCTGCCGCCCCCATGCAGCTTCTTGCGCGGCACGGCGCAAATGAGCTTGCCCTGGTCGGCGACGCAGTCGGCGCTGTATTCGTGGCCATCGAGGTATTCCATCAGCAGCAGGGTCTTGAACGATGCCATCTGCGCCAGGCCCGCGCGCAGCTCCTGCGCATTGATCTGGTAGGCGGCGCCGGCCAGCAGCAGCTGGGCGCTGGTGCGTTCTTCATCGAGGATGGCAAAGCCCAGGGCATACACGGATTCGGACGGTTTGATGCACAGCTTGCGGTGCAGCGGGCGCAGTTCGGCGTAGGCGGCGTCGTATTCCGCGATGGTGGTCACGGCGCGGTAGTCGGCCGGGCGCGCCATGGGCAGGTCGAGGCCCTCGCAGAAGCGCGCCTTGTCATGCATCAGGGTCAGGGTGTCTTCGCTGGCCACGCTGAGCACGCGCGTGCCGATGGCGGCGAAGCGCGCGCTGGCGCTGCCGATCAGGCCAGCTTCCTTGCCGGGCCAGAAAATCGTGATGCCCCGGTCGCGGCAAAATTCCAGGCACCACTCGACATAGTTGTGGCCCGTCAGGCCTGACGGTTCGACCGCGTATTCGTGCGCCGACAAAAAGGCGGCCGCATGCGCATTCGTATTGCTGCATACGATGTGATAGCGCGGCGCACCGCCAGTGGCGGCGCTGTCGGCTTCGCGGATCAGGCGCATCGCCGTGCCGACCGAGGAAAATGTTTTGTTGAACCAGACTCTTTGCATGTACGGGGACCGGGTGGAAATAGGAGAAGCCGCGCGCAGGTGCGCGCGCGGGCAGTGTAGCCAGAAAAACTTAACCTGGCCTTATAGAGGGGAGGGAATCAGCCAGCCTTGCCGCTGGCCGTCCACTTGAGGAATGCGTCGCGGTTGCGCGAGCAGATGAACACCTTGCCCGAGCCGGAAAAGCGCAGCACGATGCCTTCACCGCTGGTCACGCTGTTGACGATATTGCCGAGGAAGCCGCCGATGCCGCCGCCGCCCGAGCCGCCGCCCGTGGTCACGGAAATCTCGTACTTCAGGCTGTTGTCCCAGCACACGACGTGGGAATTGTCGATCACGACGTCCTTGCCCGGCTCGACGTCGAGCTGGAACATGGAGCCGAAGCCCGACACCACCACTTGTCCCGTGCCGGCCGTCTCCATGACGAAGAAGCCGCCCGACTGGGCGAACAAGGCGTTGCCGATGCTTTGCGTGCGCACCTTCATTTCCGTGCCCGAGGTGGCGGCGACAAAGGCGCCGTCGTTGAGCAGGTACTGGCGCGCGCCCACGTCGACCACTTCGATGGCGCCCGGCAGGGTGGGCGAGAGCAAACAGTCGCCGCTGCCGCGCACCGCTTCGATGTGCTGCTGGAAGAACGATTCGCCGTTGGCGAAGCGGCGCATGATGGCGCTGCCCAGGCCGCCCGTCATCTTGCCCTTCAAATCGAGCGCCGTTTCCATCATCACCATCGCATCCGATTCGCAATAGATGGTTTCACCCTGCTTCATGCTGACGTGCAGGAAGGGATCGACGTCGCCCGTGACACTAAATACTGGCATGATAAATCTCCAAAAAAAAGCCGCCTGATCTGTGCAGGCGGCAGTAATGATATGACAAAAGTGCAATTCACCCCGGAAAACCGTCGCGCGCACGTTCCATGCGCGGCGCAGCAGGTTTAACGAGCGTGAATTTAAGCGTTGACGCCGAAAGAACGGGCGAGGGGGCCCAGGCCGCCGTTGAAGCCCTGGCCGATGGCCTTGAACTTCCATTCGCCGTTGTAGCGGTAGATTTCGCCAAAGATCATCGCCGTTTCCGTCGAGCTGTCTTCGGACAGGTCGTAGCGGGCGATTTCTTTTTCGCCTTCCGCGTTCAGGCAGCGGATGAAGGCTTTCGAGACCATGCCGAAGTTCTGGCGGCGCGCGTCGGCGTCGTGGATGGTGACGGTGATGCTGATGCGGTCGATGTCGGCCGGTACGCGGGTCAGGTCGATTTCGATGCGCTCATCGTCGCCTTCGCCTTCGCCGGTCGTGTTGTCGCCCGTGTGCACGACGGAACCGTCGGTCGACTTCAGGTTGTTGTAGAAGATAAAGTCAGAGTCGCCACGGACTTTACCGTCGTTTTTCAGGAGGAAAGCACTGCCGTCAAGGTCGAAGGTGGCGCCATCCGTCGAACGAGGATCCCAGCCGAGGCCGACGATGATCTTCTTCAGGTTCGGTGCTTCCTTGCTCAGGTTGACGTTGCCGCCTTTTTGCAAACTGATTGCCATGTGGTGCTCCTTAAATAATTAAACTTGATCATGCCTTCATGGGATGAGCGCAAGGCGCTCGTGCCATCACTCTCTCAATTGGGGGCGGAACCCCCGATTTCAAGCTTGTGCCGCGTGCCGTTTGCGGTAACGCAAGGACGACCACAGCGAGACCAGGATGAAGGCCACGCCCGACAGGCCCGTGAACCACTCCGGAATATGGTACTTGACGGACGCCAGCATGATCAAGGCGAGGATGCCGATCGCATAGTGGGCGCCGTGCTCGAGGTAGACGAATTCGTCCAGGGTGCCCTTGTGCACGAGGTACACCGTCATCGAGCGCACGAACATGGCGCCGATGGCCAGGCCCAGCATGATGATGACCACGTCGTTGGTGATGGCGAACGCGCCGATCACGCCGTCAAAGCTGAACGAGGCGTCCAGCACTTCCAGGTACAGGAAGCCGCCGATGCTGCCGCGCGCCACCGTTTTTACCAGGTCGCCATTGCCGTTCTTGGCTGGCGCGGCGCCTTCCTCCTCGTCATCCTGCAAGTCCGGCTCGCCTTCTTCCAGCAAGCCGCTGATCCAGTTCACGCCGATGTAGACGGCGATGCCGACGATGCCCGAGGCGAGCACGCTGTATTTGGCTTGCGCAGGACCCATCGCCACGCAGGCGGCCACGGCGCCCATGGTGATCAGGACGGCTAGGCTTTCCGTGCCCAGCGCGTTGACTTTTTCCTCGGCCCAGCCCAGCCAGTGCAATTCCTTCTCGTCGTCGAACAGGAAGTTCAGGAACACCAGCAGCAAGAAGGCGCCGCCGAAGGCCGCCACTTGCGCATGGTTGTCCGTCAGGTGCTTGGCATACACGTCCGGCGTGGTGGTCGCCATGGTCCACACGTCGACCAGGCCCAGACCCGTGGCGACGGAAACGATAACGAGCGGGAACAGCAGCCGCATGCCGAAAACGGCCACGAGAATACCGACCGTGAGGAACAGTTTTTGCCAGAATTCATTCCAGTGGCGCAAGACCGACGCATTTACCACGGCATTGTCGAACGACAGCGACACTTCCATGACGCCCAGCACGCCCGTGATCCACAGCGCATTGATCAGGCCGGGCATGCCGCCATGGCTGTAACCCCACCAGCCCGACACCGCCATCAGGATAAAAGTGACTAAAAAGGAAATTCTGAAATGCCGCATGAGTACCCCGTTGCAAGTATGAAAGACGTTTGATTATCCGCGCCGCTGTGCGCGCCGCGCTCAGTGTTGATATACGTCAATTGTTGTATATGCCATGATTTTATATTAGTTGCCGCCCGGGACGGCGTTTTGTAGACCGGCGACAGACAGTTCTGCTGGCGCGGACGATCTGCGATAATTGCGGCGCGCCCATCCGGCTGCCGCAGTCTCTTGCACACTCTCGACATATATAGAAGAAGGAATACCCCGTGGATATCGCTTACCTCGTCACGCCCCTGATCACCTGGATCCTGGTCGGACCGATCAAATTCCTGATCAACAGTGTCCGCACGCGGCAATGGGCGTTCGGTCTGGTCGGCAATGGCGGCTTTCCTAGCAACCATAGCGCCGTCGTGTCCAGCATGGCCACCCTGATCGCCTTGCGCGAAGGCATAGGCCATCCCGCCTTCGGCGTGGCCGTGACCCTGGCCTTCATCGTCATCATCGACGCCAACAGCCTGCGCCAGCACGTGGGCAAGCAGGCGGCCGCCATCAACCGCCTGGCGGGGGAAGCGGCCAGCCCCGCGCACAAGACCTTGCGCGAGCGCATGGGCCATACCCTGGTGGAAATCGCCGGCGGCCTGTGCACGGGCGTGGCCATCGGTTTCCTGATCAACTACGTGTTTGCCCGCTAAGCACTCGTTTCCTCTAGTCAAAACCCCGCTTCAAGGCGGGGTTTTGCGTTTCAGGGCGCAAAAACTACGTTTCATCCACTGATTAAAGCATTACAGGAAACGGCCGATTGACATGCCCGGATGCGCTCATGGATACTTTGGCGCTTGTGGTTTTAATAAAAATATATGCCTGCCATCGCCTGCAGCCCTATCCGGGCCGCCGGGACGGCCGTGGCGCTATCTATCCGGAGAATTACCCATGTTGCGCAAAACCCTGTTTGTTCTGGCAATTGCTTCTGCCTTGGCCGCCTGTGGCAAAGAGTCCAAAGATCCCGGCAAGGGCGGCAAGGATGGCAAGGAACAGGCGGGCGCTAGCGTCAATCTGCTGGTGTCCCCGGAAGACTTGCTGACCATCCAGAGCAATGCGCTGGCATCGGGCCCCGTCATCACCGGCTCCGTGCAGCCCGAGCGCAACGCGGACTTGCGCGCCGAAGTGTCGGCCGTGGTGATCCAGGTGATGAAGGAAAACGGCGAAATCGTCAAACGGGGCGACGTGCTGGTGCGCCTGGACGAAACGGCCATCCGCGACAGCCTCAATTCGGCCGAGGAAGCCAGCCGCGCCTCGAGCCAGGTGCTGGAGCAGTCCGAACGCATGTTCCAGCGCATGAAAACCCTGCGCGCCTCGGGCATGACGTCGACGCAGGCGCTGGAAGACGCGGAAATCCGCCGCAACAATGCGCAAAGCGATTTGTCCGCCGCGAAGAGCCGCGCCGCCCAGGCGCGCCAGCAGCTGCAGCGCACCCTCGTGCGCGCGCCGTTCGACGGCATCGTGAGCGAGCGCAAGGTATCGAATGGCGATACGGCGCAAATCGGCAAGGAATTGATCAAGGTCATCGATCCGACCAGCATGCGCCTCGAGGGCCTGGTATCGGCCGACAAGATCGGCGTCGTCAAGGTGGGCCAGCCCGTGCTGTTCCGCATCAATGGCTATCCCGGCCAGGATTTCGCGGGCAAGGTGCGCCGCGTCGATCCTGCCGCCAACGCCGTCACGCGCCAGGTGGCCGTGCTCGTCGATTTCAATGACAAGCAACAGCCGCGCGTGGCCGGCCTGTACGCGGAAGGGCGCATCGAGACGGAAACCGTCAGCGCGCTGATGATCCCCGATTCGGCTCTGGTGAAGGCCGGCGACGTCACGTACACGTGGAAAGTCAAGGACAAGGCCTTGCATAAAGTCACACTGCGCATCGGCGCGCGCGACGTGCGCACGGGCCAGTGGGAAGTGCAAAGCGGCCTGGCCAGCGGCGACACCGTGCTGCGTACGCCCGGTTCGACCTTCAAGGATGGGCAGAAAGTGGAATTGACGGCAGCCAAGGCCGTACCGGCAGCCGCCATGGCCAGCAGCAGCGCCGCCGTTGCCGGTAAAGGAAACTAAGCCATGTTCCTTTCCGATTTCAGTATCAAGCGGCCCACCGCCACCATTGTCCTGATCCTGGCGATGATGTGCGTCGGCTTGCTGGCGCTCAAGAAACTGCGCGTCAACCAGAATCCGGACGTCGAAGTGCCGTTCATCGTCGTCAGCATTCCTTACCCTGGCGCATCGCCCGACACGGTCGAGCGAGAAGTGGTGAACCGCCTGGAAAAGTCGCTGCAAAGCATTTCCGGCGTGACCGAAGTCAACAGCGATTCAAATGAAGGTGCGGCCAGCATCTTCCTGAAGTTTTCCTTCAATACCAATTTGATCGAAGCGTCCGACAATATCCGCAATGCGATTGCCGCCGTGCGCTACAAGTTGCCGACGGAAATGCGCGAGCCTATCCTGCAGCGCATCGACCCGGCTGCCGAGCCGATCATGCAGCTGGCGCTGTCGTCGAACTCGCAAAGCCATGCGGAAATTTCGCGCCTGGCCGAAGACGTGCTGTCGGACCGCTTCCGCACCGTCGATGGCGTGGCGCTGGTCAACGTGGGTGGCTCGCTCAAGCGCGAACTGTCCGTGCTGCTGCGGGCGGAAAAATTGCGTGAATACAATGTGTCCGTCAGCGACGTCGTCACCGCCCTGCGCAACCAGAACACGAATGCCCCCGTCGGCAAGGTGCGCGGCACCCTGGACGAGAAAAGCATCCGTCTCGTGGGCCGCATCGAGTCGCCAAGCGACTTCGAGAAAGTAGTGATCAAGCGCCGCGGCGAGGAAATCGTGCGCCTGGCCCAAGTGGCCACCATCGAGGACGGCTTTGCCGAAGTCAACAGCCTGAGCATGCGCAGCGGCAAGCCCAACGTGGGCATTTCGATCACCCGCGTGCGCGACGCTTCCACCGTCAGCGTGGCCAACAAGATCCGCGACATGGTGGCGGACATCAACAAGACCTTGCCAAAAGGCACGATCCTGCAAGTGACGCGCGATGGCGGCGAAAACGCCCAGCATAGCTTGAACAATGTGATCGAATCGCTGGTCCTGGGCGCCGTGCTGACGATTTTCGTCGTCTACGCCTTCCTGAACTCGTGGCGTTCGACCCTGATCACGGCGCTGAGCCTGCCGACGTCCGTGATTGCCGCCTTCATCGCCGTGTGGCTGTGCGGCTTTACCCTGAACTTCATGACCCTGCTGGGCCTGTCGCTGGCCATCGGCGTGCTGATCGATGATGCCATCGTCGTGCGCGAAAACATCGTGCGCCACATGCAGATGGGCAAGGACCGCCGCACGGCCGCGCTGGAAGGTACGGCCGAGATCGGCATGGCAGTGGCCGCCACGACCTTCTCGATCATTGCCGTCTTCATTCCCGTGGCCTTCATGCCGGGGATCTCGGGCGAATGGTTCCGTCCGTTTGCCTTGACGGTGACGTGCTCGGTGCTGGTCAGCCTGGGCATTTCGTTTACGCTCGACCCGATGCTGTCGGCCTACTGGGGCGACCCCGTCGAGGAACACTCGGCGCCGAAAAAAGGCATCGGCCGCGTGCTCGATAAATTCAACCACTGGTTCGATCACCAGGCCGACCGCTATGGCCGCGTGATCGCCTGGGCCCTGCACCACCGCCGCTGGATGGCCTTCATCGCCGTCATCAGCCTGGCGGGCGCCATCGCCCTGCACATCACGCACGGCGGCACGAGTTTCTTGCCTGCATCCGATTCGGGCAATCTGATGATCAATGTGCGCACGCCATCGTCGAGCAGCATCGAGTATTCGCGTCTGAAACTGGAAGCGGCGGCCGTGCTGGCGCGCACCTTGCCTGAAACCAAGGATACCAACAGCTCCATCAATGCGGGCGGCGGCCGCGTGTATGTCGACATCGGCAAGCGCAACACGCGCAAGCGTTCGGCCAAGGAAATCGCCGTCGAGCTGCGCGAGAAGATGTCGCGCCTGGTGGGCGCCGAATACGTGGTGCAGGACGATTTGAGCAACGGTTCGCAAAAGCCGATCCAGGTGGAGTTCACCGGTCCCGATTCGCGTAAACTGATGGAAATTACCAACGCCTACATGGACAAGCTGCGCGCCATTCCCGGCGCCGTTGACGTGGGCCTGTCGGAGCAGGACCCGAAGAACGAGCTGCAGATTGAGCTCAACCGCGGCCTGGCCAACTCGATGGGCATTTCCGTCAATGACGCGGCGCAATCGTTGCGCGTGGCGTTTGCCGGCGTGGAAGTGGGCGACTGGGTCGATCCGACGGGCGAAACGCGCGACGTGGCCGTGCGCCTGCATCCCGACGACCGCGTGGCATCGGAAAACATCGAGCGCCTGCCGATCAGCGTGACGGGCACGTCGCAAATGGTGCCGCTCGACCAGATCGCCACCATTACCATGGGCAAGGGCCCGTCCGGTATCGAGCACAAGAATGGCAAGCGCACGATCACCGTGTCGGCCAATGCGCAGGGCCGTTCGAACGGCGAAGTGACGAGCGATGCCATGAAACTGGCCAACTCCATCGACTTCCCGCCCGGCTACGGCCTGGCGCTGGGCGGCGCTGGCCAGGATCAGCAAGAGCTGTTCACGGAAATGCTGATCGCGCTGGTGATGGGTATCGGCCTGATGTATTTGATCCTGGTGATGCAGTTCGGTTCCTTCACGGCGCCGGTGGCCGTGATGATGTCCTTGCCGCTCAGCCTGATCGGCGTGGTGGTGGCGCTGGTGATCACCAACAACACCCTCAACCTGATGAGTTTTATCGGCATCATCATGCTGATGGGCCTGGTCGCCAAGAACGCCATCCTGCTGCTCGACGCGGCGCGCAAGCGCGAGGAAGAGGGCCATGGCCGCGAAGATGCGCTGATGTATGCGGGCCGCATGCGTCTGCGCCCCATCCTGATGACGACGTTCGCGCTGATCGCCGGCATGTTCCCCGTGGCGCTGGGCCTGGGCGAGGGTGGCGAGTTCTACCGTCCACTGGCGATCGCCATCATCGGCGGCACCATCACTTCGACGATTCTGACCCTGCTGGTCGTGCCGACCTTCTATGACAGCATCGAAATCGCCCGCGATGGCGCCGTGGCCAAGTTCCACCGCCGCGCCGCGCGCATGCCCGTGGTCGTGGCCATGATATTGACCCTGATCGAATGCGTGCTGACCCTGCTGATGGTGCGCTTCGTCTACCGCATGCTGAAGAAGGCCGTGCTGTTCCTGATGGGACGCCGCGCGCCGAAAGCGGCGTCGGTCAGCCTGCAAAAGTAAGTCAGGCAGCCTCGGCTGCGCAATCCTTGTGCCAGGTCAAAGAGCCTTCTTCGGAAGGCTCTTTTTACGTCCGGTGCTCTACAATCGTAGGACGGGTGGGCAGGATCGCCAGCCTGTTATCGCGCTACTTTTGCGATATTTTTCAACGGCAATGTGGCACGGCAACGTAACGGACCAGCACCATGTTCTTCAGCATCCGGCAGCCCATACTCGGCATCCTCATGACATGCCTGCTGGCCGCTTGCGCCGTCGGGCCGGACTTCCGGCCTCCCGCCGCCCCCGGCGGCGACCGCTACACGCCGGCACCGTTGCCGGCGCACACTGTGGCCGCCCCTGGTCCCGCCGGCCAGGCGCAGCGCTTCGTGCCGGGCCAGGATATTCCCGCGCAATGGTGGTCGCTGTTCCAGTCGCCAGCGCTGGACCAGCTCGTGCGCGGCGCCCTCGCGCGCAGTCCGGGCCTGGCGTCGGCCCAGGCGGCCCTGCGCCAGGCCGATGAAAATTACCGCGCCCTGTCCGGCCGCCTGCTGTATCCCGAAGTGGGCGCCCGGCTGGGCGTCAGCCGCGAAAAAAACAGCAGCCTGGAAGGGGCGGGCGGCGTCCTCAATTTGTACAATGCCTCGGTGAATGTGTCGTATGCGCTAGATGTATTTGGCGGCAACAAGCGCCAGCTGGAGGGCTTGCAAGCGCTGGTCGACTATCGGCAGTATCAGCTCGAAGCCGTGTACCTGGCCCTGACGGCCAACCTGGTGACGGCGGCCATCCGCGAAGCGTCGTTGCGCGCCCAGCTGCAGGCCATCGGCGAAATACTCGACGCGCAGCAAAAGCAGCTGGACCTGATCGAGCAGCAATTGCGCTTCGGCGCCATCGGCCGCGCCACGGTGCTGGTCCAGCGCAATACGGTGGCGCAGACGCGGGCCAGCGTGCCGCCACTGGAAAAGGCGCTGGCCCTGACGCGCCACCAGCTGTCCGTGTATGCGGGCAGGCTGCCCAGCGAGCCCGGCATGGCTGAATTCGATCTGGCGTCGCTGCGCCTGCCGCAGGACTTGCCCGTCTCCCTGCCGTCGGCCCTGGTGCGTCAGCGTCCCGACATCCGCGCCAGCGAAGCGCTGCTGCAGCAAGCCAGCGCGCAGATCGGCGTCGCCACGGCAGCCATGTATCCCCAGTTCACCCTGACGGGCAATGCCGGCGCGCTGGCCACCAGCGTTCCCGCGCTGCTGCACGCCAGTTCTGCCGTGTGGGGCGTGGCGGCCGGGCTGGCACAGCCTATTTTCAATGGGGGCGCATTGCGCGCCCAGCGGCGTGCCGCCATCGCCGCCTACGAGGGCGCGGCGGCCGATTACCGCGCCACCGTGCTGGCCGCCTTCCAGAATGTGGCGGACAGCTTGCGCGCCCTCGAGGCCGATGCCGCCGCCTTGCAGCAGCAAGCCGAGGTGGAGGCGCTGGCCAGCGAATCGCTGGCGCTGAGTACGCAGCAATTCAAGCTGGGCGCCATCAGCTACCTGAGCCTGCTGGACGCCCAGCGCACCTACCAGCAGGCCAGGGTGGGGCTGGTGCAGGCGCAGGCGGCCCGCTATGCCGATAGTGCCGCGCTGTTCCAGGCGCTGGGCGGCGGCTGGTGGAACCGTCCTGCGCTGCAGGCCGTTTCCATGGCGGCAGACTGACGGGCTGGCACGGCAAGGTCTTGCAACACGACACGCGCAATGGCAGCCGCAAGCAACAACAAGGAGCGTATCCATGACGAAACGCACGAAACGCATGCTCATCATGCTGGGGGCGGTGGTGCTGTTGATTGCCCTGCTGGCGCTGGGATTTTTCCTGCACATCCGCCAGCTCATGACCAGTTCGCCCAAGCCCACCCCGGAAACGGTGTCGGCGACCATCGTCCGCAAGGTCGAGTGGCAGCCGCACCTGGCGTCGGTGGGGACCCTGGTGGCCGTGCGCGGCGTCGACGTGACGAGCGAAATCGCCGGCCTCGTCAGATCCATCCATTTCAAGTCCGGCCAGGAAGTGGCGGCGGGGCAACTGTTGCTGCAACTGAATGCCGATGCCGACCTGGCGCAGCTGCGCGCGCTGGAGGCGGCCGCGGAACTGGCCGCGTCCGTGCTGGCGCGCGACCGCCAGCAATTTGCCGTGCAGGCGATCAGCCAGGCGCAGGTCGACAACGACGCGGCCGACCTGAAAAGCAAGCAGGCACTGGCGGCCCAGCAGGCGGCACTGGTGGCCAAGAAAACCATCCGCGCGCCGTTCGCGGGCAAACTCGGCATCACCACCGTCAATCCGGGCCAGTACGTGAATCCAGGCGACAAGATCGTTACCTTGCAAACCATCGATCCCATCTATGTGGACTTTTATATTCCGCAAAAGCAGCTGGGCGGGCTGCAGGTGGGACAGGTGCTGAACCTGTCCAGCGATGCGCATGCGAACACGGCGTTTGCGGGCAAGGTCAGCGCCATCAGTTCCAAGGTCGACCCGGCCACGCGCAATGTGCAGGTGGAGGCCACGGTGGCCAATCCCCAGCGGCAGTTGTTGCCGGGCATGTTTGCCAACGTCAAGGTGGAGGTGGGAGAAAAGAAACAGTACCTGACCTTGCCGCAGACGGCGATCACCTACAACCCGTATGGTTCCACCGTCTTCGTCGTGCAGCCGGCGCAGCAGGCGCCCAAGGCCGCCGCGCCGGGCAGCGCCGCTCCCGCCGCCCCACCGCCGAAGGCGGGCGAGCTGGTGGTACGGCAAGTGTTCGTCACGACGGGCGAAACGCGCGGCGACCAGGTGGCCGTGCTGACCGGGCTCACCGAGGGCCAGCAAGTCGTCACCAGCGGACAGATCAAGCTCAAGAACGGCAGTCCCGTGGTGATCAGCAACGTTGTCGAGCCGCGCAACAATCCGCAGCCCACGCCGCAAGAACATTGAGGCGCCGCCATGAACTTCACCGATCTCTTTATCCGCCGGCCCGTGCTGGCGATGGTGGTGAGCCTGCTGCTGGTGGTGCTGGGCTTGCGCTCCCTGTTCAGCCTGCCCATCAACCAGTATCCGAAGACGCAGAACGCCGTCGTGACGATCTCCACCACCTATTACGGCGCCGACGCGCAGACGGTGGCCGGTTTCATCACGCAGCCGCTGGAATCGGCCATTGCCCAGGCGCAGGGCATCGATTACCTGTCCTCGTCGAGCAGCAGCGGCGTGTCGACCATCACGGCCACCTTGCGCCTCAATTACGACGCGAACCGGGCTTTGACGCAAATCAATACCCAAGTCAGTTCCGTGAAAAACCAGCTGCCCGCCCAGGCGCAGACGCCCGTGCTGACGGTGGAAATGGGGCAGACGACGGACGCCATGTACCTGGGCTTTTACAGCAAGACCTTGCCGACGAATAATGTGACGGATTACCTGAGCCGCGTCGTCAAGCCCAAGCTCGATTCCATCAGCGGCGTGCAGACGGCGGAACTGCTGGGCGCGCGCCAGTTCGCGCTGCGCGCCTGGCTCGATACGGACAGGATGGCCGCGTTCGGCGTGACGGCGGCCGAGGTCAGTACGGCCCTGGGCAATAACAATTACCTGGCCGCGCTGGGGTCCAGCAAGGGGCAGATGGTGACCGTTCCCCTGACGGCGGGCACGGACCTGCATTCGGTCGAGGAGTTCAGGAAGCTCGTCGTCAAGCGCAGCGGCGACTCCATCGTGCGGCTGGAAGACCTGGCCACCGTCGTGCTGGGGTCGGAAAACTATGATTTCAACGTGGCTTTCAGCGGCGTGCGCTCCGTCTTCATCGGCATCAAGGTGGCGCCGGAAGCCAATATCCTCGACGTGGCCAAGCGCGTGCGCGCCAGTTTTCCCGATATCCAGTCCCAGCTGCCGGCCGGACTGACGGGGGAGATCGTGTACGACTCGACGTTCTTCATCAATACCTCGATCAAGGAAGTCATCAAGACCCTGGCCGAGGCGCTGCTGATCGTCACCATCGTCATCTATCTGTTCCTGGGCAGCCTGCGGGCCGTGATCGTGCCCGTGATCGCCATGCCGCTGTCCCTGATCGGCACGTTTACGGCCATGCTGGCGCTCGGCTATTCCATCAACTTGCTGACCTTGCTGGCCATCGTGCTGGCCATCGGCCTGGTGGTCGACGACGCCATCATCGTGGTGGAAAACGTGGACCGCCACATGAAGCAGGGTCAGCCGCCGCTGGAAGCGAGCCTGCTGGCGGCGCGCGAACTGGGCAGCCCGATTCTGGCCATGACGGTGGTGCTCATCGCCGTGTACGTGCCCATCGGATTCCAGGGCGGCCTGACGGGCGCGCTGTTCACGGAATTCGCCTTCACCCTGGCCGGCGCCGTGGCCGTGTCGGGCATCGTGGCCCTGACCCTGTCGCCCATGATGTGTTCGCGCTTTTTCCGCCCGGAACAGGATAGCGGCCGCTTCGTGCAAGCCATCGACCGCGTCTTCGGCAAGGTGCACGACACGTACCAGCGCCTGCTGCGTGCGCTGCTCGACACCTGGGTGGTGCTCATCGTCATGGCGGCGCTATTGATGATGGTGCTGGGGCTGATGTTCAAGATGTCGCAGTCCGAGCTGGCGCCCGAGGAAGACCAGGGCGTCGTGCTGTCGCAGGTGGTGGGCGACCCGACGGCCACCTCGGACCAGATGCAGGTGTATGCGGAGCAAATCTACCAGGTGGCCAAGGCCATGCCCGAATACAGCCAGATGTTCCAGATCACGGGCGTGCCGACGGTCAACTCGGGCTTTGGCGGCATGCTGATGACGCCGTGGAACGAGCGCACGCGCAGCGCCAAGGAAGTGCAGCAAGACTTGCAGGCGGGCTGGAACCGGATTGCCGGCGCCCGCGTGGCCGCCTTCCAGTTTCCCGCCTTGCCCGGTTCCTCGGGCTTGCCCGTGCAGTTCGTTATCGCCACCACGGAGCCGTTTGAAAACCTCGATGCCATCGCGCAGCAGGTGCTGGAGAAGGCGCGTTCATCGGGCAAGTTCTATTTCATCGATACGGACCTGAAAATCGACAAGCCGCAAGCGACCGTCGTGATCGACCGCGACAGTGTCGCCGCGCTCGGCATGACGCAGCAGGATGTGGGGCAGGCGCTGGGCGCTGCTCTGGGCGGCAACTACGTCAATTACTTTTCCATCGCCGGGCGTTCGTATAAAGTGATCCCGCAGGTGCTGCAGGTGGACCGCCTGAACCCGTCGGCAGTACTGGGTTTCCACATCAAGACGCCCAGCGGCACGATGATACCGGCCAGCACCGTCGCGCATATCGAGTACGACGTCGTGCCCGAGTCGATCAACCGCTTCCAGCAACTCAATTCCGTGACGCTTTCCGGCGTGTCCGGCGCCTCGCAGGGCGAGGTGCTGGGCTTCATGCGCGACACGCTGGCCCAGGTGGCGCCCAGCGGCTACACGGCCGATTATGCGGGGCAGTCGCGCCAGTTCGTGCAGGAATCGGGCGGCTTCATCGTTACCATGCTGTTTGCCGTGGTGATCGTCTTCCTGGCGCTGGCGGCGCAGTTCGAGAGCTTCCGCGATCCCGTCGTGATCCTCGTTTCCGTGCCGCTGGCCCTGTTTGGCGCCACCATGTTCATCTTCCTCGGCTTTGCGTCGATCAATATCTACACGGAAGTGGGCCTGGTGACCCTGATGGGACTGATCAGCAAGCATGGCATCCTGATCGTGGAAGTGGCCAATCAGCTGCAAAAGACAGGCAAGAGCAAGCGCGAGGCGGTGGAAGAAGCGGCCGCCGTGCGCCTGCGCCCCATCCTGATGACGACGGCCGCCATGGTGTTTGGCGTGCTGCCCCTGGTGATCGCCTCGGGCGCTGGCGCGGCCGGGCGCCACGCGATGGGGTTGGTGATTTTCACGGGCCTGTCCATCGGCACCTTGTTTACCCTGTTCGTGGTGCCGGCCATGTATCTGTTCCTGGCGGCGGACCACCAGGCGCTGAGCGCTCGGGGGGCGGTGAAGGCGGCGCCAGCCCGTTGATGCGCTGCAGCGGGAAGAATTGCTGTGCCGGCAAGACAAAGAGCCTTCGTTGGAAGGCTCTTTGTTGCTGATTCCTGTGCTCGTTGCCGGATTGCGGGGTCGGCCGCCGCAGCGCAGCGGGTGCAGCCTTTAGCTGCTGCGTGGCGGTGGTGTGGTGGTACCGGTCCCTGTGCCGGTGCCGGGCGTGGTGCTATTGGCAGGCGGGGTGGCCGGCGGCGTGGTCGTGCCGTCGGGATTGGTGGTCGTGCCCGGTGCAACGGATGGGGTGGCGGGCGTGGTGGTGTCCGGCGTGGTGATGCCGCTGGTGCCCGAGGTGCCGCTGCCGCCCGTGCCGGGCGTGGTGGCGGGCGTAGCTGGCGTGGCCGGGGCGGTCGTGGTTTCGTTATGTTTGTTGCAGCCGCCCAGCAGCGCGCAGACGATGGCGGTGCCGAGGACAAGCTTGCTGGTGCTAGGGAGTGGGGCCGTCATGATTGTTCCTTTCTCGTTGGAAAGCTGTCGTGGGTGATCCTACCTGCCAGGCGGCCTGCCACAGTGCCGGCAGGCCATCGCAGCAAGGCTGGCATCGCTTGCAAAAAATTAGAGTGGGCAGGTGTGCGCAGGTTCACCGGATTTACAAATCAACGGCTATCGGCAGCAGGATCGGCGATTCGTTTTGATATGGCGCAAACGCGCCACCTGAACGAGAAAGAAAGGGCCAGGACAGGACGTCCCGGCCACGGGCGAGGGCTTTATTTGGCGGCAGGGGCCTTGCTCACTTCCACTTCCCAATCCACGCCTGACTCGACGTGGTGTTTGGCGGCGAAGTCGCCCTGGCTGATGGCCACGGCCACGTCGAGCAGGCTGTTCAGGTAAACCAGCGGCTTGCCTTTGGCGACGCCGCCAAACGTGTGCTCGAACGGCGCCGTGACCTTGGCCACTTGCTTGCCCTTGTGCAAGATGCGCACTTGCAGCGGATCGTGCAGTTTCACCTGCAATTCGTCGAGCAGCGATTTCGGGATATTCGTCCAGACATTGCCATATTTCACATCGAGCACGGGCACGATGCCGCGGATGGTATTGCCGTCGCGCACAGGTTTTTGATACGCGATCTTGACCACGGATGCGCTGGGCAATGACGGGCCCACCTGTTCGTAGGTGATGGCGCCCGAGGCCAGGCGGGCGCCCACGTACGCGTACACGTCGCGGCCATGGAAAGTGTAGGACTCGGCGGAACCCGCCAGACGGTTGACCTGTTCATCGATTTCACGCAGTTCGGCCACGCCGTCGCGCTCGGCGATCAACGTGAACAGGCCGTTGTCCGGACCCACGAAGTAGCGGCCACCCTTGGTTTTCAGCACCACCGACTTGCGCGCCGTGCCCACGCCCGGATCGATGACGGAAACAAACACCGTGCCTTGCGGCCAGTAATTGGCCGTCTGGTACAAACGGTAGGCGCCCAGCCAGATGTCGTAGTCGGGAATCTGGTGGGTCAGGTCCGAAATGGTGAGCTGGGGATCGACGCCATAGGCGACGCCATGCATGGCGGACACGGCGCCGTCGGCCGTGCCGAAGTCCGTCATCAGCACCAGCGGCGCGGCAGCCTGGGCACTGGATAACAGGAGGGCGCTCACGCAGGCACCGGCGACGAGATGGGAGATTCGTTTGATGATCATGATTTATCCTTGTCCGTGTCAGAACGTGTAGCTTAATTTAGCGTAAAAGTACGCGCCGTTCACGCCGATGGGGTTGATGAAATTGTAGGGCAGGGCGCCGCCATACGTGGCGTTGTTCGTTTCCCGCACGCGCTGCGGATAGCGGTCGAGGATGTTGTTGCCGCCCACGCTCACCGTCAGTTGCTTGCTCAGTTTTAATTGCCCTTCCAGGTCCAACGACCACACGGCGCCGAAGCGCTGCGCGGGGATGCCGTCGATCAGGGGCGCATCGCTGTCGTACGAAAAGTCTTTCAGCTCGCCAAAGCGCGTGGCGCGCGCCTGCACGCCCCAGCCTGCCGCCTGCCAGTCGGCACCGAGGATCACTTTGCTGGTGGGCGACGCATGTTTGATACGGAACAAACTCGTCTCCGTCAGCAGGGTCAGACTCGGATCGATGGTAGCCAGCGCGGCGGAACTCTGGCGCTCCTTGTCGAGACTGGTCTTGTTCAGGTTCAGCGCCGCATTCAGGTTCAGCTTGCCTGACGTGAAGGCCAGGTCGTGGTTCAGTACCACGTCCAGGCCTTTGGTACGCGTGTCGAGCAAATTGGCCAGGTAGGCCACGGACTGGATATCACCGCGGCCATTCGCGGCCAGGTAGGCCGTGACGGCGTCGCTTTGCAAGTCGCTCGAACGCGTGATGCGGTCGCGGATGCGGATCACGTAGGCGTCCACCGTCACGCTGGTGGCGGTCGCCGGTTTCCAGGCCAGGCCCAGCGAGACGTTGGCCGATTTTTCCGGTTTCAGCTGTTGTGCACCGAAGTTGCGCGCCAGCGGGTCGCTGGCCGGCAGCAGGGCCGCCGTTTGCAGGGCCGTGCCATCGGCGTTGAAGTTCAAGGTGGCGAAGCGGAAACCCGTCTGCACAAGGGCCGGTGCGCGGAAGCTGTTCGACAGCGAGCCGCGCACAAGAAAATTGTCCGTCACTTTATAGCGCGTGGACAACTTGCCCGTGCTGGCGCTGCCGAAGTCGCTGTAGTCGGAATAGCGGGCGGCGGCGCCCACCAGCAGGCGCGGCGTGAGGTCGCTTTCCACGTCCGCATAGACGGAGCGGATTTGCCGGCTGCCGTCATAGGCGTCCGATGGGCGCAGTCCGGGACCGGCCTGCGCGCCCGGTGGCGCATCGGTGAAGCTGCCGGCCGCATACGAGGCAGGATCGCCGGCCGAGCTGGTGTAGGTTTCGCGCATCCACTCGGCGCCCACGGCCACGCTGAGCGGGGCGGGCAAGCCGATGTCGATGCTGCGCGTGGCATCGATATTCAAGGCATTCTGGCGGAAGTCGAAACCGGCCAGATTGAAACGCGTGGGGCTGGCCGCGCCCAGCGAAGCGTTGACGGAGTGGCTTACGCCGTAGTCAAAGTGGTCGCTGCCGTGGCGTGCGCTGGCGTCCCAGTTCCACGCGCCCGCGCTGCCGCGCACGCCGGCAACGATGCTGAGGTCGCGCTTGTCGCCGTTGGTGACGGGGCGGTAGCCGTGCGGATACAGCGCCGGCACGTTCGACGGGTCGCCCGGATAGCGGAAGTAGGCGCTGCCGTCCGATGTGCGTTCGTTGAGGGTGGCGAACGAGTACAGGTCGAGGCTGTTGGCCAGGGTGAGCTGGGTGTTGTAGAACAGGTAGTTGTTGCGCTGGCGCGAGTCGCCCGACTTGAACACGACCTTGCCGTCGAGCGCCTGGTCGGCCGGCGTGAAGTTGTAGGAAGTCCAGCCCGCGTCGCTGGGGCCGGCCCGTTCCGTGGGCGAGCGGCGCCGCGTTTCAGCGCCGAAGCGGAAGAATCCCGCCTCGCCCAGCGGCACGCCGTAGTCGGCGTTGACGATGACGGTCTGGCCATCCGTCAGGGTTTGATCGGTGGGCTCGAAATGCGTGTGGTTGGCGCCGTAGCTGACGGAGGCGGCGCCGCCCGTGCGCGCCTTTTTCAGCACGATGTTGATGACGCCCGCCACGGCGTCGCTGCCGTACTGAGCGCCGGCGCCGTCGCGCAGGATTTCGATGTGATCGATGGCGTTCGGCGGAATGGCGTTGATGTCGACCGGCACTGTGCCGGAAAAGCTGCTTTCCGTGTCGAGCACGGCGCTCGTGTGGCGGCGCTTGCCGTTGATCAGCACCAGCACCTGGTCGGGCGCCAGGCCCCGCAACTGGATGCCGCGCACGGAGTCCGACGCGCCGCTCGATTCAATGCGCGGGAAGTTGATCGACGGCGACAGGTTTTGCAGGGCCGCGCCCACGTCGCCCGAGGCCAGCGCATTGCTCACTTCGCGCGCGCCGAAGCGGTCGATGGGCACGCTGCTGTCGAACACGGTGCGGTTGCGGGCGCGCGAACCGACGACGGTGACCTGGTCGATGCTGGCGCCGGCTGGCGTGGCGGCACTCGTGACCGTGTCATCAGCTTGGGCCCAGGCGGGTGCAGCGCCCAGCATGGCGCAGGCCAGCACGATGGCGCGCAGCGGCGTGGCGGGAAGGGAAGGCGTGGCGGATGAATGGCGCGGATACAAGGCGGTGTCCTTTGGGCTCGATTAGTGTTAGTACGGAAACAGTTGCAATGAGCTTAAGGGAGGTGGCGGTGTGCGCTAACGATTCTTTCTGGATATGCTTATGCTGTTGTTTTTATGCCGCCAGATTGCGCAGCAGGGCGGGAATCTCGGCCGGGATTTCGCGCGCCAGGTAGCCGAGGATGCCGAAGCGCAGGGCCAGTTGCTCGCCCGCCAGCGCATGCAGGGCGATGCCCCAGGCGCACGCTTGCTCCAACGGTGCGCCGCGCGCGGCCAGGCCCGTGATGATGCCGGCCAGAGTGTCGCCGGAACCGGAAATGGCCAGGCCGATATTGCCGCCCGCATGCGTCCAGCTGTTGCCATCGGGCATGGCGATGACGGTCAGCGCGCCCTTCAGCGCGACGATGGCATGCCAGCGCCGCGCCGCCTCCATGGCGCAGGCATGCGGGTCGGCCAGCACGGCATCTTTGGTCACGCCCATCAGCTGGGCCAGCTCGCCCGCGTGCGGCGTCAGCAGCACGGGCTGCTCAAAATGAAACTGCGACGGCTGGCGCACGACCTGCATGGCGCAGGCGTCGAGGATCAGCCGGCTGCCGGCAAACAGAGGCAGCAGGTGGCGCATCAGCTCGCAACTGGCGGCCGTGTCGCACATGCCTGGCCCGACGAGCACCGCGTCCACCTTGCCGGCCAGCGGCACCAGCTGGTGGCGCGCCTCGTGGCGGAAGCCGCCCTGCGCCGTTTCGTCCAGGCCGATGACCCGCGCCTCGGGCATGGCGACGGCCACTTGCGCCGCCACCGACGCGCCCGTCGCCAGGGTCAGCTTGCCTGCGCCCGCGCGCAGGGCGGCCGTGGCTGCCAGCACAATGGCGCCCGGCATTTCTTCCGAGCCGGCGACGATCAGCAGATGGCCGCGCACTTCCTTGTCCCCGTCGGGCTGGGGCATGGGCAGGGGCCAGGAGCGCAGCAGGGAGGGGGTGATGTCGATGGCGTCCATGGATGACCTCCGAAGGATCAGGATTTCGGCGCAGCCGGCATGTCGGGCTGTGCCGTGACGGGTGTGCCGGCCGCTTCCAGCGGCGCGACGAAGTTGCACAGGTCCAGCTGCAGCTTGCCGTGCCTGCCCAGGGCGAGGTTGAAGGCATACGAGGTGATGCCGCAGTTGGGCACGTCGGCCGCCTTGTCGATGGCCAGGATGGCGTGCTCGTCGCAGCGCTCGAGCAGGTAGCGGAAACAATTGACGATGACCTGGTGGCCGACGATCAGCACGCGTTCGCCCCGGTATTCGCGGGTGATGGTGTCGAGCACGCTGCGCAGGCGCAGGATGACGTCGCACCAGCTTTCGCCGCCCGGCGGGCGAAAATAAAATTTACCGACGTGCTGGCGCTGTTCGTGCAATTCCGGGTACTTGCTGGCGATGCCGTGCACGGTCAGGCGGTCGAGGATGCCGAATTCCTTTTCGCGCAGGCGCTCGTCGGCCACCACGGCGCTCAAGCTGTCCGCATCGATGCGCGCCAGCACGGCTTGCGCCGTCTGCTGCGCCCGCACGTAGGGCGAGTACAGCACGACGGTCGGTTGTTGTTCAGGGGGGAGGGTGGCGAACCAGTCGCCGAGGGCTTGCGCCTGGCGCGCGCCAAGCTCGGAGAGGGGGACGTCGACATCGCGCTCGGCGATGGCGATTAATAACTGTTTTTCCGCTTCGGCGGCATCGCGCGCCACGTTGCCGGCACTTTGGCCGTGACGCACGATCCAGATTTGCTGCGGCCATTTCTGTTCCATCGCCTTGCGCCTTCCTCCGTATTGATTGCGATTCAATATAGACGAAAGCGGCAAGGCGCGGCGCGCAACTCGATGGGCTTTTAGGCGGCGTGTTCCGCCTCGTCCAAGTCAGGCGCGTCGTCGCTGTTGTAGACGGCCAGGTCGGTTTCGCCCATGACCCGGCTGGTGACGGTGCCGGCCGTGATCGAGCCGCTCACGTTCAGGGCCGTGCGGCCCATGTCGATCAGCGGTTCGACGGAGATCAGCAAGCCGGCCAGCGCGACGGGCAAGTCCATCGCCGACAGCACGATCAGGGCGGCAAACGTGGCGCCGCCGCCCACGCCGGCCACGCCGACGGAACCGATGGTGATGATGGCCAGCAGCGGCAGCAGGAAGCTGAGCGTAAATGGATCGACGCCGACCGTAGGGGCGATCATGACGGCGAGCATGGCCGGATAGATGCCGGCGCAGCCGTTCTGGCCGATGGTCGAGCCGAACGAGGCGGCGAAGTTGGCGATGCCTTCCGGCGTGCCCAGGCGCTGGGTTTGCGTCTGCACGCTCATCGGGATCGAGCCGGCGCTGGTGCGCGAGGTGAAGGCGAAGGCCAGCACGGGGAAGACTTTCTTGACGAAGCGCAAGGGGTTCAGGCCCACGCCGGCGATGATGGCCAGGTGCACGAGGAACATCAATATCAGCGCGCTGTACGAGGCGACGACGAAGTTGATCAATTTCAAGATGTCGGTGTAGCTCGACGACGCTACCACTTCAAACATCAGCGCGAACACGCCGTACGGCGTCAGGCGCAGCACCAGGGTGACCATGCGCATGACGATGGCGTGCGCCACTTTCATGAAGTGCTCGAAGGATGCGAAAATTTCCGGCTTTTTCGCCGCGATGCCCGTAGCCGAGATGCCGATGAAGATCGAGAACACGACCACGGCGATGGTCGACGTCTTGCGCGCGCCCGTCATGTCGAGGAAGGGGTTGGTCGGCACGAAGCTGACCAGCAGTTTCGGCAAGGACAGGGCTTTCGCCGTTTCCAGCGAGCCTTGCAGCTGCACGCCGCGCGCCACTTCGGCCGCGCTCGAGGTCAGGCCTACTGCCGTCAGGCCGAACAGCTTGGCCATCAAAATGCCCAGCGCGGCGGCGATCGTAGTGGTAATGAGCAGGGTGCCGATGGTCAGCGCGCTGATCTTGCCCAGGGAACTCGCATCCTTGAGCTTTAAAATGGCGGAGATGATGGAAACCATGATCAGCGGCATGATGATCATCTGCAGCAGTTTGACGTAGCCGCTGCCGACGATGTCGATGTATTCATTGGTACCGGCGATGACGGGCGAGCCGGCGCCGTACAGCCACTGCACGGCCGCGCCCAGCAGCACGCCCAGGCCCAGGCCCGTGAAGACGCGCACGGTGAACGTCGCGTGTTTGCGTTGCTGGTGGAACATGAAGGCGAAGACGATCAGCGCAACGAGCAGGTTCAGAATGATGTTAATTGCCATGAAGGGGCCTTATCTTGGTTTTATTCGGGACTGCGGAGAGCACTTTACTACAAGTCATTGCTGCCCCAGCCTGGGGCGAAAGGGCAAGCACTGTACAGTACTATGGGGGTGTTTTACGCGATACTGCTGCGAATATTACGCTATATAAATATGCTCCACAGGCATAAGCCTTCAGGATGATTGTGAAATTGGCTATTTCGTGCCAGCATGGTTTTCCCGTTTGTTAATATGCGCGCGTGATTTTAATAAGGAAAAAAATGAATGCTTTAACGGAAGTACAAGTGCTGGATGCGGAAGAGCGCTTGCGCCTGGCCATGATGGCGTCCGACGTGGCCGCGCTGAATGTCTTGCTGGCCGACGAGTTACTGTTTACCAATCACCTGGGTCATCTGCTGAGCAAGCATGCGGACCTGGCAGCGCACGAGCAGCGCCTGCTGGCCATCACGGACTTGCGCGCGTCCGAGCGCCATGTGCGCATCAACGGCAACGTGGCCGTGGTCTCCGTGCGCATGCAGCTGACGGGCAAGTATCACGACGTGGAAACGCATGGCGACTTCCGTTTTACGCGCGTGTGGGCGCAGGATGCGGCCGGCGCGCTGCAAGTGATCGCCGCCCATTCGGGCGTCGTGGCTTGAGGAGCACGGTTTAGTGGATCATCGTTCCAAAGGGCAGCTGTTTGAAGCTGTCATCGCCGCCGGTCCGGCCACGCTGGCCATCACGGCCGGCTATCCCCTGCTGCTGTACAACCTGGTGCGCACCTGGACCGACGCCCCCGGCGCCAATGCGCTGGCCGCGCTGCTGCTGACGGGCGGCCTGTGGGCCTTGCTGGAATTCTGGCGCATCGCGCTGGCGACGGTGGCGCGCAAGGCCTATGCATTCAACTGGCGCTTCTGGCTGGCCATCGCCGGCTTCCTTGCCTGCTTCGTGCGTTTCGTGCCGGACATGCCGGCCGGATTGATGCTGCTGTTGCTGGTGCTGCCGGCGCTGGCGTGGACGCATTTCATCTTGTTGCAGATCAAGCGACCGCGCGACCTGTAGGGTTTATTCTTCCTCTTCGGCCTCTGCCTTCAGCCAGGCTATCCGTCCATTGCCCGCCTCATGCAGATGGGCGAGCAGGGCGGTGGCCGCCGTTTCAGGCAGGCTGAAGTCGAACAGCACGTCTTCGCCATGCGCCACGTTCAGCAGGGTGGCGCCGGCGCCATCGAGTTCGCGGCGCAGCATGCCTTCCATCGCATACGGTACCGTGCAGCGCAGGGTGCGCTGGCGCACGATGGCCGTCTTTTCCGCCTGCAATAACGCTTGCGCCACGCTGTCCGTATAGGCGCGCACCAGGCCGCCCGCACCGAGCTTGATGCCGCCGAAATAGCGCACGACGGTGGCCAGCACGCCTTCGAGGTCCTGGTGGCGCAGCACGTCGAGCATGGGCCGCCCGGCCGTGCCGCTCGGTTCGCCATCGTCGACGGCCGCCGATTGCCCGCCCGCCAGCAGCGCCCAGCACACGTGGCAGGCGCCCGGATGCTGCGCCTTCAAGTCATTGACCACCTGCTGCGCGCTGGCGCGGTCCGTCATCGGCTGCACGCAACCGATGAAACGGCTTTTCTTGATGATCAGTTCGCTGTGGACGGGGGCGGCAATGGTAAACGGCATGGCGGGTGCGAAGGCGGGCAAAGCAGCATGATAGAGGAAATGCGCGCCGGGGACGAGCCGTTGGCCGCTTACTCCGTTGCGACGGACACCAGTTCGCGCAGCGCCGCATCGCGCACCTGCAGGATCTCGAACAGTCCCAGCGCGTGCAGGGCGGGCAGGGCGTCGACAATGTCGCGCTCGGCGATGGTCTTGTCGTCGCTGCTGCTGCCGTCGTCCAGCCACAGCCGGGCATTGGCGAGAAACGCGCCCACCGTGCCCTTGCGCACGGTGACGCCATTGAACTGGCCCTGGTTTTGTTGATCGGCTAAGACGTCTTCTGCACGCATGCTGAACTCCTGAAGGTTGGAAAGACTTCACTGTATGATGACGGGATTGTCTTGCCTGCGTTGTTTATGTCATTCGATACGTCAAATCCGCCAATCTTGCCGCCAGCACCGCCGCTGCGCGCCATGCGCATTGTCCAGCCGCAGGAAAGGGTGACGGCGGCGCACCGCCATGCCAGCGGCCAGCTGTTCGGCGCCATGCGGGGCTTGCTTTCCGTTGCCGCCGACAGCGGACAGTGGGTCGTGCCGGCCAGTCACTGCGTGTGGGTGCCGCCCCATCACGTCCACGCGCTGCGTTCGCACGGCCCGTTTGCGGGCTGGAGCGTATATGTGGACGAGGCCAGCTGCGCCGGCTTGCCCGCCGTGCCGTGCGTGATGCGCGTCTCGGGCTTGCTGCGCGAGGCGGTGGGCCGCGCCAGCACCTGGGGCGAGGGCGCGCTGGAGGCACTGGACTCGCGGCAGGCCCGGGTGGCGGGCGTGATCCTCGACGAGATCGCCGCCGCGCCGCACGAATCCTTCGGCTTGCCCCTGCCCACGGACCCGCGCCTGCTGCGCGTGGCGCGCGCCGTGCTCGACGACCTGGCCGACGAACGGGGCGTGGAAGCGCTGGCCGCCTGGGCCGGCGTATCGCCGCGCACCCTCGCGCGCCGTTTCACGGCCGAGACGGGCTTTACGCCCTCCGCCTGGCGCCAGCGCGCCCGCATCCTGCGCGCCCTGGAACGATTGGCCGCCGGCCAGCCCGTCACGACGATCGCGCTGGACCTGGGCTACGACAACGTCAGCGCCTTCATCGCCATGTTCAAGCGCGTGATGGGCGTGACGCCGGGGAGGTATGGGGATGGCAATGAATCGGGAAATATCGGTATTTGATAAAGCGCAACTTGCTGCAGATAGGAACGGCCAAGGCTGAAGTTGTGTGCGAATGCCTGACCTGACTCCGGCCCCACAGGCGCCCGGATGCTGCGCCTTCCAATCGTTGACCACCTGCTGCGCGCTGGCGCGGTCCGTCATCGGCTGCACGCAGCCGATGCAAGGGCTTTTCCTGATGATCAGGTCGCTGTGGAAGGGGGCGGCGATGGTTAGCGGCATGGAGGGGACGACGGCGCGCAAAGCAGCTTGATAGGGGAACTGCGCGTGGCAGGGGAGGGCGAGGATGGCGCATCCGCTGCCCGCCTTGCGGCCTGTTCATTGGCTTTCGCTGTTGAAAAAGATGCAGCGATTGTTGTTATTTATGCAGTGACAATCCGTTAGCTTTCAGCTTGAAAAAGCGAGGAATATCTCATCCGTGGCGCGATGGCAGCGTGCCATGTGGCGCAAGGATCTGCTTCACGCGGCTACTTGCCGCTCATGAAAGGGGATGTCATGTCACATGTATGGATAGGAAAGTTCGATGGCACGATACAGTGCGACAAGGAATCGCCCAGCATTCCACTGGGCGAGATGCGCGAACAGCTGGCGCGGCTGATCGGGGACGCCGCCATCCTGAACGCCAAGCGCACCGAGCGGCCGATGCCGCAATTGTGCGGCTTGCCCAGCGGGGTCATCAATGCCTATGAAATTACGGCGGCGGGCTGGCAGCTCCTGCGTGACGGCGTTGCAGGCAAGCAGGGTTTCTTTCGTCTCGACCAGTTGGAGCAGTGCAGTGCGGAACAGGTCAATGTCAGCCGCCTGATCGGGACGTTGACGGCATCGCCACCTCACGCCGTGCGCGACCTGGTCGGTCATCCGCTGCGCGTCTACCAGTCCGGCGATGGGCTGACCAAGGATTGGCGCCCTGAACGTTGCAATATCGAAACTGACAAGGAAAGCCGTATCGTCAGTGTGTGGTTCGGGTAGGCAATAACAAAAAAGCCCACGAACCGGAATTCGTGGGCTTCTCTGAAGTATTTGGTAGGCCGTGCGGGATTCGAACCTGCGACCAACGGATTAAAAGTCCGCTGCTCTACCAGCTGAGCTAACGACCCAAAAACTTTTTACTACTACTGCGGTAACACTGTGCCGTATCAACATGCTTGCCATGATGACGGCTGAATCTTGGTAGGCCGTGCGGGATTCGAACCTGCGACCAACGGATTAAAAGTCCGCTGCTCTACCAGCTGAGCTAACGACCCAAGGGCGGCTATTATGACGGCCAACGGCGGTTTTGGGAAGGGCCGGGGTGGAAAAAAGCCTTGCGTGGCCCTCATGTTCGGTCTAATATGGGTAGATAGCCTACCTATTTAACTCATTCCATGCCCACTACCGAAGACCTTCCCATCCCCGAACGCGCGCTGGCGCTGTCCGATGACTTGCGCGTGGCGTTCAAACGCCTGTTGCGCTCCATGCAGCGCGAAGGGGGCGAGCTGGAGGGCAACGTATCGATGATGCAATACATGCTGCTGGCGCTGATCCACGAGCAGCCCGGCATCGGCGTGGCCGCGCTGGCGCGGCTGCAGAACGTGCGCGGGCCCACCGTCAGCGCCCAGGTCAAGTCGCTCGAAGAGGCGGGGCTGGTCGAGCGCAGCGCGCCCGATCCGCAGGACCGCCGGCGTTCGGGCCTGCACGTGTCGGCGCAAGGCCTGGCCATGCTCGAAACCTTGCGCGCGCGGCGCCGCGATGCGCTGGCGCGCCGCATCGCCCGTCTGACGCCGCAGCAGGTCGATGCGCTGGAAGCCGCCATGCAGCCGCTGCTTGAGATCGGCCAAGCATGAGTGGCCACGATCGCGCCGCAGGCGCAGACAAGGACGCCGTAAAACCCGTCACCGAGCGCGAAGTGCGCGCCATCTACCTGGGCTTGATGGCCGTGCTGGGCCTCGGTGCGCTGGACCAGAGCATCGTCGCCACGGCCTTGCCGCGCATCGTCGACGACCTGGGCGGCATGGCGCATCTGTCGTGGGTGGTCACGGCCTACGTGCTGGCGTCGACGGCCACCATGCCTCTGTACGGCAAACTGGCCGACCAGTACGGCCGCCGCCCCATGATCTTCACGGCCCTGCTGACCTTCTTGCTCGGTTCCGTGCTGTGCGGGCTGGCGCAGAACATGACGGAACTCATTATTTTCCGCGCCATCCAGGGCCTCGGCGCGGGCGGCTTCATGCCGCTGGCGCAAATCATCATCGGCGACATCGTGCCGCCGGCCGAGCGGGGCAAGCGGCAGGGCATGGTGCCCGTCGTGTTTGCCGTCACCAGCGTGCTGGGTCCCGTGCTGGGCGGCGTCATCACGGATGCCTTGTCGTGGCACTGGATTTTCTATGTCAACCTGCCCATCGGCGCGGTCGCTTTTGTCATCATCGCGCGCGCCATGCGCAAACCGGCCGAGAACCGCACCTTCAATATCGCCAGCCTGGTGATGGCCATGACTTTTATGGGGCTGATGGGCGCCAGCGTCTTCTTCCCCCTGTTCTTCCAGCTGGTGATGGGCACGAGTCCCGCCGAATCGGGCGTGATGACGGTGGCGATGATGGTGGGGCTGGTGGCGTCGTCGATGTTCAACGGCCGCGTGCTGTCGCGCTCGGGCAAGTACAAGATGGTGCAGGTGGCGGGATTGGCCGTGGCGCTGCTGGCGTTTGCCGTGCTGGCCTGGGCCATGGAAACGTCGCGCGGTTACTGGATCATCGAGCCGGCCATCTTCTTCCTCGGCACGGGATTAGGCTTGGTGATGCCGAACATGACGATCGCCGTGCAAAATGCCTTGCCCCTGGCGCGCCGCGGCGTGGGCACGGCCATGCTGGCCTTTTTCCGCTCGCTGGGCGGCTTGCTGGGCGTGACGGCGTCCGGCGCCATCCTTGCGCACCAGCTGCATAAGCATGGCGTGGAAGCCGTGTCGGCGCTGGGCGCGCAGGCGGCGGTGCAGACGGTCGAGGTGTACCGCCATGCGATCGCCAGCGTGTTTGGCGCCGGCGCCGTGCTGCTGCTGGCGGGACTGGTCGCCTTGCTGTTCCTGCCGGAACTGCCCCTGGAGGGGCATCCGGCAACGTTAAAGCCCAAGACCGATCAGTAGCGCTCGAGCCAGTGCGCGTACGGCGCCGGCAGGGTCCACGAGGCGCGTTCCACGCCGAGTTCCTTGGCGGCAAAGTATGCCCAGTGCGGATTGGCCAGGTGCGCTTTGCCGACCATCACCACGTCGAGCTGTTCGTCCTTGACGACGCGCTCGGCGATGGCCGGCGTGCCGAAGCCCCAGGCGGACGAGACGGGCACGCCCGCTTCCCGGCGCACGCGCTCGGCGATCGGGCCCATGAAGGCCGGGCCCCACGGAATCGACACGTCGGGAATGGTAAAGCCCATGCTGACGCTGATCATGTCCATGCCCGCATCCTTGAACTGGCGCACGAGGCCGATTGATTCGAGCAGGGTTTGCTCGTCGCGGCCGTCGAATTCCAGCACGCCGAAACGGATGGTCAGCGGCAGGTGCTCGGGCCACACTTCACGCACGGCTTTCAATGTTTCCAGCAGGAAGCGGCTGCGGTTTTCCACGCTGCCGCCATAGATGTCGTCGCGCTGGTTCGAGTGGGCGGAAAAGAAGCTTTGCGCCAGGTAGCCGTGGGCAAAGTGCAGTTCCAGCCACTCGAAGCCCACTTCACGGGCGCGGATGGCCGCGTCGACGAAGTTCTGTTTCACGCGGGCGATATCGTCGAGGTCCATGGCGCGCGGCACTTTCGGCAGGCCGCCGCCGAAGGCGATGGCGGACGGGGCGATGGTTTGCCAGCCGCGCGCGTCGCCTTCAAGGATGTGGTCGTCGCCTTCCCATGGGCGGTTGGCGCTGGCCTTGCGGCCCGCGTGGGCGATCTGGATGCCGGGCACGGAGCCGGCCGCCTTGATGGCCTTGACGACAGGCACGAAGGCTTGCGCCAGGTCATCGTTCCAGATGCCCGTGCAGCCTGGCGTGATGCGGCCTTCGGGCGCCACGGCCGTCGCTTCGACGATCACCAGCCCGGCGCCGCCACGGGCCATGCCCGCGTAATGCGACAGATGCCAGTCGTTGGCCTGGCCATCGACGGCCATGTACTGGCACATGGGCGGCACGGCGATGCGGTTGCGCAGGGTGACATTTTTGAGGGTATAGGGCTGGAAGAGGGCGGACATGGTGGCCTTTGTGTGTGTGTGGATGAAAAAGTAGGGGAGATGCTGATTCGGTAGTTCGTAAATATTCGAATAATGGAATTAGTATAGCGCATGCTGTATGATTGTGCTCATGCGCCCACACAAACATCCTCCCGCCAGCGAATTCGTGCTCGAGCGCGTGCTCTACGCCTTGAGCGATTCCATCCGCCTCGACATCGTGCGCCACCTGGCTAGAGTCGATGCGGCCGCTTGCGGCGACCTCGACGGCGGGCGGCCGAAATCGACCGTCTCCCACCATTTCAAGGTCTTGCGCGAAGCGGGCCTCGTCTACACGGAAAACGCGGGCACGACGCACATGAATACGCTGCGCCGCGCCGATATCGAGAGCCGTTTCCCCGGCTTGCTCGACGCCATCCTCGCGCAGCAGCCGCAAGCGAATCAGTCCTGAGCCAGTCCTGAATCTGCCGTAGAATGCCTGCAAGATTGCCGAATTTGCAGCATGGGCGGGCAGTCCTGACCTGAAGGGCCGACGACGCATGAAAATTTTCGCACGGTATCGCTGGTGGTGCGCCGCCGCTTTCGTATTGCTGACTGGCTGCTGGCCTTACACGGAGCCGGCCACGGGCGAATATGCCGCCGTGCTGCGGCGCGGCGAAAAGGTGACCAAGGCCGATACCTACGGACGGTTTGCCGCCTTGTCGGTCGAGTACCGCCAGGGCGGCGGCTCCCTGATGTCCACCGAGAATCACTCCATGCGGCTGATATATAACGACAAAATCGTCGTCAAGACCACCGATGGCATCGAACGCTGGACCGATTTCGCCCAGCCCGTGTATTTCGTCAAGCGGCAGGAAGACGACGGCATGCTGGCGCTGGTCCACGAGCAGGCGGGCAAGGCCGTGGTCGAGAAGATTGCGGCGTCGGAATACGGCTACCGTGGTAACGAGACGTACATGCATGGCTTCCCCCTGTCTTCCGGCGTGCGCTATTTTCCCGTCGACCAGCGCCCCGGTTTCCTGTTGCGTGGCCTGCCGCTGAAAACCACCGTGCTGCCCAGTCCGCCCGAAGGGGACGGCTACCTGCAAGCCTATGTTCTGGCGGCCATCTCGCCCGACGGGGCATCGTTTGCCTATGTCGACAGCGAATATGCGCCGTCCGTGATGCTGGTGGTCGATGCGGACGGCAAGCGGCGCGATCCCATTCCCTTGCCGAGAATCTACCTGGCGGACGCGCCCAGCTATCAATTCAACCCCTACGAGCGGCTGTGGGCCTGGTCGCGCACGGCGTTCGCATGGCACAGGAACGGCGCGGGCAGCTGGGAGGTCCGTCCGGACGGTATTGCGCCTGGCGCTGCCGGCGCACGCAGTGTAGTCGAGGAATTGTTTATCAGCGATCAAACCGGCTACCGTCGCTGTTTTGCCGCCGCCAATGCCGCCTGTCTGCCGGGCTGGCGCGCCGCGAACGCCGCCGAGCAGGCCAGGACTTTTGTGCGGGACGGCGACGCGCCGCCGTTTGCCTACGTGCCATCAGCCCCAACGGCCGCTTTTGGCTCCGCGGTCGGTGTGCTGTTGCTGTCCAGGGAATGCTGCCGTGTGCCGTCCTACCATCTGTATCTGGATGGCGCGCCGGCAGCGGTGACCGCGCAATTGTCCGCGCGCTTGCGCGAGAGCAAGACGCCTTTCGTGCGCGTCGATGAGTGTCCGCGCCGCACTGGCAATGACGGCAAGTGCGAGGCGCAACTGGCGCAGCAGCTCAAGCGGCCGGAATCGCTGGGGCGCGAACTGGAACAGTTGCTCGATACCTGGGAGGAGCGGGATGGCGTGCTGTTCGTCATGCCGTCGATGGTGGTCGCGGTGCGCGCGAACGCGCAGGGCGGCAGCGTGATCCAGACCCTGTTGCGCGCCGATTTGTCGCGCAAGGACTGATGCCGCTCATCTGCCGCGCGTCACCAAAGTGCCAGGCTCGGCTATGATGTCGGCCTTTCGGTAAATCCTCAGCCGCGCGCCTGTTGCGCGATGGGCTGGCGACACTACCTGGCACGGCAAGGATTGGGAATGACGGCAGCAGCAGTGGTATCACAGGCGGACCTGGCAAATCGTCCGCAGTTTGGCTGGATCAATGGTTTGAAGGCAGGCGCGGCGCAGTTGATCGTGTTGCACCATCTGGCGTTTTACGGGCCCATGTCCGACTACGTGCAGCCCCTGTGGCCCGAGTTGCTGGGCTGGCTGGGCGGCAGCGCGCGCATCGCCGTGCAAGTGTTTCTCGTCATCGGCGGCTTTCTCGTCGCCAAGTCCCTCTCTCCCGCCGGCCGTCCCGGCATCGCCACGCCGCTGCAGGCCGTCTGGCGCCGCTATGCCAAGCTGGCGCCGCCTTTCCTGGCGGCCACCTTGCTCGCGGCCATCATCACGCCTGTGGCCGGCATCTGGATGATGCACGACTCCATGTCGGCCGCCGTCACCCTGGGCCAGCTGAGCGCGCATGCCTTGCTGCTGCACGGCGTGCTCGGCTATGAGTCGCTGTCGGCCGGCGCCTGGTATGTGGCCATCGATTTCCAGCTGTACCTGCTGACGGTATTGCTGCTGTGGCTGGGCGGCCGCTTGGCCGGCCAGCGGCGCGGGCACTGGCTGATGCCGCTGGCCATCACTGTGGGCATCACTTTTTCCCTGTTGTATTTCAACCTCGATGCGGGCTGGGATAACTGGGCGCCGTATTTCTTCGGCAGCTATGGCTTGGGGCTCATGGCCTGGTGGGCCAGCGACCCGGCCCGCAAGCCCGGCGCCATGACCGCGCTCATGGCCATGGCCGCCGTGCCCGTGCTGCTGGCTCTGGCCGTCGATTACCGCAGCCGGATCGCCCTGGCCCTGATCGTCGCCTGCGCCCTGTTCCTGTTCGGCCGCGCCCGCACCCCGTCGCAGGGCCGTGCCTGGAACATCGTCAACACTCTGGGCCGCATCTCGTATGCCGTCTTCCTCGTGCACTTCCCCGTCAGCCTGCTGGTGAATGCGCTGTTTATCAGCTATGTCCCGCTCGAACCGGAGTGGCAGGCGCTGGGCATGCTGACGGCCTGGGGCGCCAGTCTGGCGGCCGGCGCCGCGTTTTACCGCTGGGTGGAGGTGCCGCTGGGGCGGGTCGTGGGCGGTGTGGTGGCGCAACTGGCCGGGAGGCCGGCGCTGGTGTCGCGTTGAGACCAGGGATGTAGCTTTCCGATGGTGCCTTGCTTCGAAAACAGGGCTGGAAGTTTCCATTATTTGTTACTACAATAAATGATGAGAATCACTTTTGATGCCGTTAGGTTGACGAAAGCAAATGAACGCGAAATCGCAAAATACTGGCAAAGCCTCGGTTGATCCCGACGATGCGCCCGAATTGACGGACGGTTTTTTCGAGCAGGGCGTCTGGCAAGCGGGCGATAAGCCCGTTTCCCGTCCCGAGGCGCAACAGGAAGTGGCGCGCCGCCGCGGCAGGCCCGCTGGCAGCGGAGGCAAGGTCAGCACGACCATACGCTTCGACGCCGAGATCCTCGATGCCTTCAAGGCCGCCGGTGATGGCTGGCAAACGCGCATGAATGATGCGCTGAAGGAGTGGCTGCGGGCACGGCGGACGTGATAGCGTATGCCGCAATATGAGTCGCAGCTAGGCAATTGCGTCTGTTTTTTGTGGTTTTGTTCGCGGCGCATGTGCAAGCTGCAAGGTATTTCATTAATTTATTCCAAAGCTATCGTCGCTAAAGGGCAGAAATGAGTGGTCACGAACTTACAGACGATGAACTCGGCCAATTTGAGTCTTTCCCGCATCCGCCAAGTGTCGCTGCTGTCCGCACCACAAATGTGTGGATTATCGAATGGCTATCGGCGGACGAGAAGCGTACTGGGCGTGACCTGCACGAATGGATGGAGGGGAGGCGTGCTGGATGGTCCATTTATTGTCCTTGTCAAACCAAGGCCGAAGTGCTTGCGTCGATTGCGCGTGCAGAGCATTTAGCGAAGACGGTTGGAATGATCCCGGTACTTCATTTAGAGGCTCATGGTGGCGATGATGGCTTGTTTCCAAGTTCGGAAGTTGATGCGGAGGGACTGAGTTGGGAAGAGTTGACTGTTCCTCTTCAGAGCCTGAATAGGGCAACCAAATGTAATTTGCTTGTGGTGGTTGCTGCATGCACTGGTTTTGCTGTCATTCGCGCACTCAACAAGGGGCCACGCGCCCCGGCTATGGCAATCGTTGGGCCTGATGCTGAGATATTGCCGGGGCGGCTACTTGAGGGGACCAAGGAATTTTATCGTAGCTGGATGGCCGGTAATCTTTCGCTGACTGATATCGTGTTAAGCGCATCTCGCGAAACTGGTTCTACTCATTTTGTATTGGAGCCTTTTGCCACATTTTGCTATGAAGTAATGGCAGAAAACTTAATTAAGTCGATTCGCCCTGACGAGCGGTCAAAGCGGCTCGAGAGATTGCGGGCACGATTTGCGGCGGAGCGTGAATTAAGTGATTCAAAAATAGAGGCGCAATTGGCGCGGCTTCCAATTGTGTCCCCTTGGGAGTGGCAGCAAGAGGTTTGGGATCACATGTTCATGATTGATGTTTTCCCGGAAAATAGGGAGCGTTTTGGTGTCGATTGGGAGGAGATCACACGCCGCGTGGAATTAATGGTAGGCTGAAATCGGGCGTGATTGTGGCTGCCCAAAACAAAAAAGCCAACCGCGAACGGTTGGCTTCTCTGTAGTATTTGGTAGGCCGTGCGGGATTCGAACCTGCGACCAACGGATTAAAAGTCCGCTGCTCTACCAGCTGAGCTAACGACCCAAAAACTTTTTACAACAACTTCGGTAACACTGTGCCGTAAAAAAATGCTTGCTATAACAACTCGCAAGCAGATCAGTACTGCGTATTCGTGGTAGGCCGTGCGGGATTCGAACCTGCGACCAACGGATTAAAAGTCCGCTGCTCTACCAGCTGAGCTAACGACCCGAAGAAGAAAGATTATAGGGGGTGCCCGGGATTCTGTCAAACCTAACGGGCAACTTTTTCCCCGCTTTTACTTTTTACCGGCCCGTTCCTTGGCCGCTTGCGCCGCGCTGGAGTCCGGGTAGCGCGAGATCAGGGCGTTCAGCGTCTTGGTCGCGTTCGGCTTGTCTTTCAGCTCCGTGTAGCAGCTGGCGATGTTGAGCATGGCGTCGGGCGCCTTCGGGCTGTCCGCGTAGTGTTTCAGCACTGCCTGCTGGGCCGTGATGGCGTTTTTGCAGTCGCGCTGGGCGTAATAGGCGTTGCCCAGCCAGTATTGCGCGTTGGCTGCATACGCCGATTCCGGATAGCGCTTGACGAAGGCGTCCAGGGCCGTGACGGCGCCCTTGTAGTCGCCCGACTTGAACAGGCCGAACGCGGACTCGTACGCGCTTTGCTCGGACACGCCCACGGCCGCTTCCTGGCCGTCGATGGTGACCTGGCGCGGTTCGAGCTTGCGCAGGCGCGCGTCGATGTCGGTGTAGAAATCCTTCTGGCGCTTTTGCACATTCGCCAGGTCGTTGCCCAGCACTTCGATCTGGCCGCGCAGGCGGGCGATCTCTTGCATGGTCTGGTCGTGCTGGTTGAGCAGGCTCAGGGTGCTGGTCTTGTCCGCCTTGGCGTCGATGCGGCCGTTCAGGTCGCGCGCCATCGCGTCGACCTTGGCGCGCAGCTCGAGGATGGCTTTGCGTGCTTCGTCGTCGTCGAACAGGGCGGCGTTGGCGTGCAGGGGCAGGTAGGCAAACGCGGCCATCAAGGCGGCGGCGACGCCGGCTTTCGAGAATGTCATCATGGGTCGGGCTTTCTAAGGTTACGCAAAACATGCAAACGGGGCGCCGGGCGGTGAATCACCGCGCTGCGCCCCATTATTATGCCTATGACTGGCCAGTTAGGTAAGCGCCAATGCTGCCGCGCTCACCCGTCAACATCAATAAACGATGTCAGCGCGGCGGTTTTCAGCCCATGCTGCTTCGTTGCTGCCTTGTGCTTTAGGCTTTTCTTTGCCCAGCGACACGGCTTCCATTTGGCCTTCTGGCACGCCCAGGGCAGCCATCGACTTGCGCACGGCTTCAGCACGTTTCTGGCCCAGGGCCAGGTTGTACTCAGCGCCACCGCGTTCATCGGTGTTACCTTGGATCAGGATCTTGCGTGCTGGGGTTTTCACCAGGTAAGCAGCGTGGTTTTGCACGACTGGGGTGTCCGCTTCGCGCACGACGTATTTGTCGAAGTCGAAGTAGATGCTGCGGTTAGCCAGCACGCCTTTTGGATCGTCCAGTGGATCGACCGATGCGGTCGTTACTGGCTGAACTTGACGGGTGTCAACTGGAGCTGCGACTTTTTCAGGAGCGCGCTCAACCACTGGGGTTTCTGCTACTTTGACTGGGGTGCTGCAGGCGGACAGCAGAGCTGCGGTAGCGGCGATGAAAGCCAAACTTTTAAAGTTACTCATTTTTATTCTCCGGGTCATGGTTAAAGGTGAAACTGTACAGCATTTACTTCATAAAAGGACCCCAGGTGGGCTCCTTGATATTGCCAGCTTGCGTAGTCAAACGCTGTTTGACGCGGCCATCCACCGATACCACTGCCAGCGACTTGCGTCGTCCGGATTCGGTCGCGTACATGATATATTTCCCGTTGGGCGAAAAGCTCGGTGATTCGTCGTTGGCGGTGTCCGACAGGCGCAGTTCCTGGCCACTAGCCAGGTCGAGCGCGTAGAGCTGGAAATTGCCGTCGCGACGGGAAATATAAGCGAGTGTCTTCCCGTCGGACGAAATCCGCGGGCTGATGTTGTAGGAGCCGCCAAACGTCACGCGCTTGGCTTCGCCACCGCTGGTCGACATGCGGTAGATTTGTGGTCCGCCGCTGCGATCGCTGGTGAAGTAAATACTTTGGCCATCGGCCGAGAATTGGGGTTCCGTATCGATGCCGCTGCTGGTGCTGACGCGGCGCAAGCCGCTGCCGTCGGCATTGACGGTGTAGACCTGGGTATGGCCGTCGCGCGACAGGGCCACGGCCAGGCGCGAGCCGTCCGGGCTCCAGCTCGGCGCGGAATTGCTGCCTTTTTCATTCGACACGATGGTGCGCTGGCGCGTCACCAGGTTTTGCACGTAGACGATGGGCTTTTTCTTTTCAAACGACACGTATGCGACCTTGGTGCCGTCCGGCGACCATGACGGCGAAATGATCGGCTCGTTCGAGCGCAGGGCGACCTGGATGCCTTCGCCATCGGCGTCGGCGATTTCCAGGCGGTATTCGCGGCCCGATTGCGTGACGTAGGCGATGCGGGTGGCGAACGCGCCCTTGACGCCCGTCAGCTTTTCATAGATGTCGTCGGCGATCTTGTGCGCCAGCAGGCGGTTGAACTGCGGTGCGGCCGCATTGTTCATGCTGGAAATCTGCGCGCCCTTGATGGTGTCGAACAGTTTGTAGCGCACGTCCAGGCGGCCATCGGCCATGCTTTGCACGCTGCCGGCCGCCAGCGCGTCGGCGCCGCGCGATTTCCATTGCTCGTAGCTGACGGGCGCCGTTTCCGCCACGGGCGCATCGGCGTCGATCAGCTTGAACACGCCGCTGCGCGCCAGGTCGGCCTTGATAATGCCCGACAGCGATTGCGGCGCCGCCGATTCATTGACGAAGCTGGCCACAGCCACCGGGATCTGGTTGCTGCCGATCCCCGTAATCTCCACGCGCAGCTGCGCCTGGGCGCTTGACGCTCCCAGCATCAGGCTGGCGCAGAGCACGACATAGCTCATTTTTTTCATGGTCATCATTTAGGCAAATCCTTCATCTCGAATATGAGTTCAATCTCGCGTTCCACGGTGCCGTCTTTTTTCTTCGGCAGTGGCGACGATTTATTAATGGCGTTTTCCACCGAGCTGTCATACGCCGGCAGGCCGCTGCTTTTAATCTTTCGGACCGAAATAATTTCCCCAGTTGGCAGTTGCTCGATCTTGAACACGGCGCGCGGGTTGCCCGGCACCTCCGTGCTACCGCTGTACGCGATATTGCTCTTGATCTTGCTCGTCAGGGCAGCGACATAGCCGCTGTCCTTGCGTGGCGCGGTCGCTTTCGCGGCCGTGCCCGTGGTGCCGTTGCCTGCCTGTGCCATCAGGCGCTTCATATCATCGGCACGCAATTTGTCTGCCGCCGCTTTTTCGGCAGCTGCTTTTTTTGCCTTGGCGGCTTTTTCCGCCGCCGCTTTTTTCTCGGACAGTTCTTTCTCGGCTTTTTCTTCCGCCGCTTTTTCTTTCTCTTTGGCCAGCTTGGCTTTCTCCAGCTTGTCGGCCTTTTCTTTTTCCAGCTTGTCAGCCTTGTCTTTTTCTTTCTGCTTCTGTTTTTCCAGTTCGCGCTTTTCTTCCTCGCGTTCCTTCTGTTCCTGCTTGCGGCGTTCTTGCTCTGCCGCTTTCTCTTTTTCTTCCTTCAGCTTGGCCTTCTTGCGTTCCAGGGCGATCTCCGCCTCGCGCAGGTCGACCTTCGGCTCGGGCGCGGCCACGGGCGGTGGCGGCGGCGGGGCCGGCTGTTCCACTTGCGGTTCCGGCGGCGGGGCTGGTGTCGGCTCCGGTTCCGTCGCCACTTCGGGCGGCGGCGCGGCCGTCTGCACTTTCATGTCCCACACTTCCGCTTCGACAGCGACAGGTTCCGTATTTTGCCAGTGTACGCCCACCCACAGGAAAAACAGCAGGCCAAGGTGCATCGCCAGCGCCAGGCCCAGCGAGGGCCAGCGGCTGCGTTCGCGCGGCACGCTGTAGGGCTTGCCGAGTACATGGTCGATTTGTTTGTTCTGCAAAGTCTAGTCTATCTAAAAACGGTCAAGTCTGGAAACAGGATGCTGCGCTTACTTGGTGGCCAGGCCGACACGGGTAATGCCCATCTTTTTCGCTTCCGAAATGAGCTGGATCACATCGTCGTACTTGCTTTCCTTGTCGCCCGCGATCATCACGGGATAGTCGGGATTGCTTTCATGCAAACCGCGCAGCTTGCGCAGCAGGGCGTCGCGGTTCGGTTCCGTTTCCGGCGACAGCTGTTCCTTGCCGATGACGCCGATCGACAGCGAACCATTCGGTTTCAGCACGATCTGAATATAGTCATCGGGCGGTTTCGCCGACTTTTCCGCGTTGGGCAGGTTCACCACGCTGGGATTGTTCGACGACGGCATCACCATGAAAATGATCAGCAGCACCAGCATCACGTCGATATACGGCACGACGTTGATCTCGGACTTGAACTTGCGGCCGCGGCCGCCGCGCATGCCGCCGCTATTGAATGAGGAACCCATGGACGCTGCTCCCTCTTAGCGCGACTGGCGCTGCAAGATGTTGGAGAATTCCTCGACGAAGCTTTCGAAGCGGATCGCCAGGCGGTCGATGTCATGCGAAAAACGGTTGTAGGCGACGACGGCGGGAATGGCCGCGAACAGGCCGATGGCCGTGGCGATCAGCGCTTCGGCAATGCCGGGCGCGACGGCGGCCAGGGTTGCTTGCTGCACGTTGGCCAGGCCGCGGAAGGCGTTCATGATGCCCCAGACGGTACCGAGCAGGCCGATGTACGGCGAGACGGAGCCGACGGACGCGAGGAAGGCCAGATGCGATTCGAGCACGTCCATTTCGCGCTGGAAAGCGGCGCGCATGGCGCGGCGTGCGCCGTCAAGCACTGCGCCCACGTCCAGCGCTTCGCGCGAACCGTAGGAAGCCTTGCCCTTGATGAATTCGCCCATGCCGGCGTCGAAGATACGGGCCAGCGCGCCGCTCTGGTCGCGGTTGCCGCTGGCGTTCTGGTGCAGCGCATGCAGGTTGCCGCCGGCCCAGAAGCTGCGTTCGAATTCGATGGTTTGCTTGCGCGCCTGGCGCACGGCAAACATCTTGCGGAAAATGTAGGTCCAGCTGGTCAGGGAAATCAGCAGCAGCAGGGCCATGATCAGTTGCACGATCAGGTGGGCATTGGTGATGAGCGCGAGGAAAGAAAGATCTTGTGTAACGTTCATTGGCAGGCAGTCTGTTGGGTGAATTATCCGGGGGTGGCGGTAGGGCTCAGGTGGCGCGCATGCGGGCCGCGACTGCATCAGGCACGGCGCGCGGGCGCATGCTTGAGTCGACGCAGCCGATCTTGACGCGGGCCGTGTTGAGCAGGCGGTCGCCGCACCAGGCTTGTTGCAGGAAAACGATGGAGGCGCGCCCCATTTTTTCTATGCTTAAGGTTAATCTTACCGTGTCATCGAGCCTGGCTGGCGCATGATAGTCGGCGTTGACGCTTTTGACAACGAACATCGCGTCGTGCTGTTCCAGCAGTTCCTGCTGGCCCACGTCGATGGCGCGCAGCCATTCCGTGCGTGCGCGCTCGAAGAATTTGAGGTAGTTAGCGTAATAGACGATGCCGCCGGCGTCGGTGTCTTCATAGTAGACACGTACGTTCCAGGTAAAGACTGAAGGCATGTTTATTGCGCCAGTAGTGAGATTGAGCAACATTTTACGCGATTTTTCTTCTTGTGACTGTGGGCGCTTGCTGGAAAGCCATGCAAAAGCTGCATATAAGTTGCACCGCAGCATTATAAATCCGGCGTGTGCAATGGCAAGCTTCGTAACATACGCTTACATGCCATGGCCAGGTTTAAGTCCAGCTTAAGAGCGGCAGCCATGCCCCGGGGCGGCCCGCGGCCCTGTCCGGGCTGCGGCGGCGCGCGGCGATTATAGACGCACGGTTGCATTCCTTGCTCAATTTGGGCACTTAACTTACAATTTGACTTCCATTACGTCTCACGTGACTGGCGAAAAGTCGGGCGATCTCCCTGAGTGGCGATCGGCAAACCGGCGAAAGGTGGGCACCCACCGGGAAACGTGAGATTTTTCATCAGCCGTTCGCCTGGGTAGCCACTATGGAAAAGCACGAAGAGGCTGCCCGTCCAATGTTGTTATTCACTTAACGCCGGCTCCCCTCATTCGATCCAACCTGCCAGTACAAGCACCCTCATACTTGGAGTTTTTACATGTTTGCAAAAGATCACACCCTCGCCAACGTCGATCCTGAATTGTTCGCCGTCATTCAAAAAGAAAACACGCGCCAGCACGATCACATCGAACTGATCGCCTCGGAGAACTACACGTCGCCAGCCGTAATGGAAGCGCAAGGCTCGCAGCTGACGAACAAGTACGCCGAAGGCTACCCGGGCAAGCGCTACTACGGCGGCTGCGAATACGTCGACGTGGCCGAGCAACTGGCCATCGACCGCGTCAAGAAACTGTTCGGCGCCGAATGCGCGAACGTGCAGCCGAATTCCGGCTCGCAGGCGAACCAGGGCGTGTTCTTCGCCATGCTGAAACCAGGCGACCTGATCATGGGTATGTCGCTGGCCGAAGGCGGTCACCTGACCCACGGCATGCCGCTGAACATGTCCGGCAAATGGTTCGATGTCGTCTCCTACGGTCTGACGGCGGAAGAAGACATCGACTACGAGGCGATGGAGCGCCTGGCCCGCGAACGCAAACCGAAACTGATCATCGCCGGCGCATCCGCGTTCTCGAAAAAAATCGACTTCGAACGCTTCGGCAAGATCGCCAAGGAAGTGGGCGCCTACTTCATGGTCGACATGGCCCACTACGCGGGCCTGATCGCCGCCGGCCTGTACCCGAACCCGGTGCCGTTCGCCGACTTCGTCACCTCGACCACGCACAAATCGTTGCGCGGTCCGCGCGGCGGCATCATCCTGATGAAGGCCGAGCACGAAAAAGCCATCAACTCGGCCATCTTCCCTGGCATCCAGGGCGGCCCGCTGATGCACGTGATCGCCGGCAAGGCCGTCGCCTTCAAGGAAGCGCTGAGCCCTGAATTCGTCGAATACCAGAAGCAAGTGATCAAGAACGCCGACGTGCTGGCGAAAACCCTGATCAAGCGCGGCCTGCGCATCGTGTCCGGCGGCACCGAATCGCACGTCATGCTGGTCGACCTGCGCGCCAAGAACCTGACGGGCAAGGAAGCCGAAGCCATCCTCGGTTCCGCGCACATCACCTGCAACAAGAACGGCATCCCGAACGACCCGCAAAAACCCTTCGTCACCTCGGGCATCCGCCTGGGCAGCCCGGCGATGACGACGCGTGGTTTCAAGGAAGCGCAAGCGGAAGAAGTGGGCAACCTGATCGCCGACGTGCTGGACAACCCGCATGACGCCGCCACCATCGAGCGCGTCAAAGCGGCCGTGAAAGTGTTGGCCGACGCGCACCCTGTGTACGCAGCATAATTATTTGTCCAGAATGTGTCATACGGAGTAAGATTCCGTATGACACATTCCTTCGTGCCCAAGGGCGCCCGGAGTGATTCGGGCGCCCTTTGTACAAGGGCGGCGATTTCCCGTAATTATTACTATAAAGTTGTAACCAGCCCATGAAATGTCCATTTTGCCAGCACGGCGACACCCAGGTTCTCGATACGCGCGTATCGGAGGAAGGGGATGCCATTCGGCGCCGCCGCCGCTGCGGCAAATGCGACAAGCGGTTTACCACGTACGAACGCATTGAACTTATCATGCCGGCCGTCGTCAAAAAGAATGGCAGCCGGACGGAGTTCGCTGCGGATAAGTTGCGCGGCAGTTTGATGCTGGCCTTGCGCAAGCGTCCCGTCGCGGCCGCCTCGGTGGATACGGCCATCGCGTCCATCCAGGAAAAACTGCTGACCAGCGGCTTGCGCGAAGTCGATTCCGGCTATATCGGCGAGCTCGTCATGCAGGAACTCAAGCGCCTGGACAAGATCGCCTACATCCGCTTTGCTTCCGTCTACAAGAATTTCGAAGACCTGGCCGAGTTCCAGGATGCGATCGCCGAAGTGGGGCAGGCGCGCAAGCCCTGACGCTTACCCGGCCGTTCACTTTGCCGGTAACGGGGCCGCTCCTGCGCCCCGTGTTCACCATGCCAGCGCTTGCCTGGCAAGCGGTCTGATCAATAACTACGCCATTCCTCTCCCCTTATCGCTGCGCTGTTTGCGCTAGCGCAGATCCTGGTTTTTGCGTGCGCCTATCGTGTAGCTGGGCCGCCTGTTCTTGCGACTCTTTCTGCGGAAGGGAGCAAGGCATGCACATGAGCGGTCGCACTATGTTTCCAGCGGGTGGCAGCAGCCTCGTCGAGGTGCTCGTGTCGCTGCTGCTGTTGGCGCTGGGCCTGCTCGGTGCCAGCATTTTGCAACTGCACTCCCTGCGCGCGCGCCATGAGTCGGCGCTGTTGTCGGCGGGCGCGCAGCTGGCGGCCGGCATGGCCGAGCGCATGCGCGCAAACGGCGTGCTCATGAATGGTCCCGATGCGGGCAATCCCTACTTGAACGTGGCCTACGCGGCGGCGGACGACGCCGAAGCAGGCGGCACCGCGCCGGACTGCTTTGGCGCTAGCGCCTGCAGCGCGGCCGAACTGGCGCAATTCGACATCGCCGAATGGAAGCAATCGCTGCATGCGGCCTTGCCCGGCGCGCGCCTGCATATCTGCCGCGATGCCTCTGTCTGGGATGCCGCCGCGCAAGGCTTGCACTGGGCGTGCAGCGGCGGCAAGGGCGCGCCCATCGTCATCAAGCTGGGCTGGCGCGGCCGCTTGCCCGATGGCTCGCCCGCCGTGAATGCGGCAGGCGAGTCGCTGCCCAGGCTGGTATTCCAGCTGGGCGGAGGCGGCGCATGAACGGCGTGCATGCCGCGTGGCGCTGGCGGCGCGGCATGAGCCTCGTCGAATTGCTGGTGGCTCTGTCGCTGGGCGCGCTGCTGATGCTGGCCGCCAGTAGCGTGCTGGTGGCGGCCAGCGGCAGCTATGGCGACCAGTCCGCCAGCGCGCGGCTGGACGATAACGGCCGCTATGCGCTCGACACCATCGCCCGCGCCGTGCGCCAGACGGCGTACGTGAACTGGGATAGCAGCGCCGCGCCCGTCGCCCATGCCGATGACGACAGCGCCAATGTCGCCGGGCTCGACGCGCGCAGCCTGGGCAAGAACAGCGAAGGCATCAGCGGCGCCTTGCCCGGTGTCCTGCATGGCAGCGACGTGCTGGCCCTGCGCTATTACGGCGCCGGCAAGGAAGAGGGCGGCGACGGGTCCGTGCTCAATTGCGCCGGCTTTGGCGTGGGTGCCGCGCAAACGGAGGCGCAGCGGGGCTGGAGCATTTTCTATGTGGCGCAGGGCGCCGATGGCGAAGGCGAACTGCGCTGCAAATACCGTGGCGCGAACGGCTGGGGCGCGGATGCCGTCATTCGCGGCGTCGACGGTTTCCAGGTGCTGTATGGCCTGGACACGGATACGCCGCCCGACGGCGTGGCGAACCGCTATGTCAACGCCAGTGCGCTCGACGCCTACGATGCGGCGCTGGTGCTGGCGGGTGCGGATGCGGCCGCGCGCCAGCGCGATTTGCGCCGCCGCACGCATTGGAAGCGCGTGGCCAGCGTGCGCGTGGCCTTGCTGCTCCATGGCGAGGCGGAGCAGGCGGACAAGATGGCGGAACTGGGGCCGGCGCAGTTCGACCTGTTCGGCAAGGCATATGCCGAGGCGCACGGCGCCGGCGACACGGGCGTACGCATCGCGCGCGCGTCCTTGCCCGCCGCGACGCGCTCCCGGCTGCGGCAATTGCTGCAGACGAGCATCATGCTGCGCAACGGGCCGGCCTAGGCGGGCGGCACGATGGCTGGCGCGGGCGTCCGCTGGTGCGAGCCTCGTTGCTTGCCTTGTCGCGCACCTCGTGCGCGCCACGGTGGCGCCACCCTCGCGTATGTGCTGTGCCTGCTGGTGATCATCTTACTGCTGGGCATATCGGCGGCGCAGATAGCCTTGCAGGGCGAAAAGGCGGCGCGCGGCGAACGCGACCGGCAGATCGCGTTTCAGACGGCGGAGGAAGCATTGATGGATGCGCAGAACGATATCGAAGGCTTGCCCGGCGCGCCGGGACGCAGCAGCCTCTTTGCGCCAGGCAGTGCGGCCGGGTTCGCGGACGGCTGCGGCGAGGCAGGCGCACTGGGCCTGTGCCTGCCCGCAGCCCCGGAGGCGCCGGCGCTCTGGCTGAGCATGGACCTCGACGGTCCTGAAGGCAGCAGCCACACCGTGCCGTATGGCCAGTTTACGGGCGCCGTCATGCAGACGGGGCAGGGTTTCCTGCCGTCGCGCCGGCCCCGTTACCTGATCGAATTGCTGCCGTTTCACCCGCCCGGCGCGCAGGCGGCGGCAGTGGTCGGCGGCCTGGCGACGGAAAGTTATGTGTACCGCATCACGGCCATCGGTTTTGGCGCGCACGAAAGCACGCAAGTCGTGTTGCAAAGTTATTACCGCAAGCAGGCGGCGGGAGCGGGACCATGAGGGCTTGGTCGTTTGCTTTGCTATCCGCTTGGTGGTCCGCCTGGCTGCTGATCGGCCTGGTTTGCCTGGCTTGCGGAGCTGCTGTTGCGGCTGCACCTCCCGTGGCGCTGGCGCGGGCCGACGCTGGCTTGCACGGCGCCAGAGTGCCGCCGAACCTGCTGCTCAATCTGTCGCTCACGCATGCGGCGGCGGCCGCCGCGCATGGCGGCGAGTATGCGCCGCAGCGCGAGTACCTCGGTTACTTCCATGCGCGCATGTGCTACAGCTATCCCTACCGCAGCAAGGACGGCGTCATGCTGCCGGACCTGCGCGTAGCGACCGCTTACTTCTCCGTGCTGAAACCGGCGGACGCGCTGCACGGCTGCGGCGGTGATAGTTTTAGCGGCAACTTTCTGAACTGGGCCAGCGCCAGCATGCTCGATATCGTCCGCTATGCCCTCACGGGCGGCGACCGCGTCATCGACGAAGTGCGCAAGACGGTGCTGCAGCGCGCCTGGCTGCCCGATGCCGACGGTCCCGTCGACTTCTATGCCCACCCCGTCTTTTTCCCGCGCAAGGTCTTGCAGACAGGCGTGGCGGCGGCGACGCCATTTGCGCTGGCGCAACTGGCCATCGTTTCCTGCCGTAATCGCCTGCTGTTCGGCGACGCCAGCTTGCCTCCGGGCGGCAGTTGCGACGCGCCCGGCATCGCCGCCACGCACGGCGTGTTCCTCGCGCGCGTGCGCGTTTGCGATGCCGATGAGGGGCCGCTGCGCGACGACCTGTGCCTCGCGTACGGCAAGAATTACAAACCGGTGGGCGCCGTGCAGCGCCTTGGCGGCAGGGTACGCGTGGGCGTGTTTGGCCATTTGAACGGCGTCTCTGCCAGTGCCGGCCCCGTGTATGGCGGCGTGCTGCGCGCGCCGCTGGCCCACATGGGCAGGCAACGCTGGACGGCGCCCGACTTTTTGCCGCAAGACAATACCGGCGCCGAGTGGAATCCCGTCAATGGCGTGTTTGCCGTCCAAGGCGCTGACCAGGGCGCAGGCCCTGGCGGCGGGGTGACCGCTTACATCAACGGCTTGGGCCGCAGCAATTCCGGGCATCCGGGCGCGTACGCGAGGGCCGCCCCGCTGGCTGAATTGCTGTACGAATCGCTGCGCTACCTGCAGGGGCGGCAAGCGAGCGCCGCCGTGCCGCCCGCCACGGCTCCGCCTGCCATCGACGACGGCTTGCCGGTCGTGACCCCATGGAGCGACCCGCAAACGGCCAATTGCCAGCGCCACGTCGTCGTCAGCCTCGGCGATGCGGGCATGGCGGGGGACCGCTACGTGCCCGGCAATGTCCCAGTTGTGCCTGCCTCGGCCGGTGACCGCGTACGCGCCGCCGATGGCTTTGCGCCGCCGCCGTTCGATGCGATGGCCTGGACGCATGCGGTGGGCAGCCTGGAAAGCGGCGGCGCGCAGGGCAATCCAGCGCCACGGCCCGACCTGGCGGGACTGGAATTGCTGGCCGACGGCGCGGGCGGCGCCAGCTACCATGCGGCCGGGCTGGCCTACTGGTCGCATGTGCAGGCGCTGCGTCCCGGCGGCAAGAATGACGGCCTTGCCAAGGTCGAGCACTACGCGGGCGACTTGCGCCAGGGCGGTCCGGCCGGCGAATCTGCAGCCACTCCCGCCGCTACTCCCTTGCTGTTGGCGGCCAAGTATGGCGGTTTCCTTGATGCGAACGGCGACGCCAACCCATTCAAGAGCGCAACGGGCAGCGCGTTCGATGAATGGAGCCTGAACGGCCGCTGGCCCACCCATTACTTGCCCGGCAGCGATCCGGCCGCCCTGATCGCGGGACTGCGCGCGGCCTTTGTCTCCGCCGACAAGGGCACGCTGGCGGCGACGCTGCCGGGGCCGGCCCTGATGGCGCTGGCCAGCGGTACGGAAGAGGCTTACTGGTTTCACACGCGGATACGCCTGGCCGATGGCGGCATGATCTTGTCGCGCAGCGCGTTTGCCGTGGGCGCCGATGGCGCACTGCTTCCCGGCAAGCCATTGTGGACTGCTGGCGGACAGTCCAAGACCATGCCGGATGGGCCATCCACGGCCTTGCGTCCCGTCTACACGCTTGACGCCAAGGGCGCCCTGATGCCGCTGGCCTGGAAGGCGCTCGATGCAGCACAGCGCGGCGCATTCGACGGCGGCGATGGCAGAGGCGAGGCGCGTCTGGCATATCTGCTGGGCCAGCGTACGCACGAGGTGGGCCAGCCCGGCGGCTTCCTGCGGCGCAGGTCCGGCAGCCTGGGCGCGGCGCCGCACGGCAACCTGCTGTACGTGGGCGCGCCAGGGCTGGGCATGCTGGGGGCAGGCTATGGCTTGCACCGCAAGGCGCTGCTGCAGCGGCGGAAAATGCTGTATCTGGGCGCCAACGATGGCTTGCTTCACGCATTTGATGCGCGCACGGGCAGCGAATTGTTTGCCTATCTGCCACAGGCGCTGCTGCACGTTGCGGCAGCCGCTGCGAGCACTCACTACAGCCCCGGCCCGCTGCTCGACGGCGCCGCAGCCACGGCGGAAGTGCTGGCGCTGGGACATTGGAAGACGGTGCTGGTGTCGGGCATGGGCGGCGGGGCGCAAGGCGTGTTTGCGCTCGACATCACCGACCCGATGCGTTTTGCGCAAGACGGTGCGTTGTGGGAATTCACGGACCGCGACGACAGGCTCATGGGCAATGTGCGCGCGCCGCCCGCCTTTGCCCGCGTCAATATGGGCGGCAAGGAGGGCGCGCCGGCCTACCGCGATTTTGCCATCGTCGCCAGCGGCTACAACAACCATGTAAACGACGGCAAGGACACGACGGCGCCCGCATCGGCCGCCGCCATCTTCCTGCTGGCGCTGGACAAGGCGCCTGGCACGCCATGGGTGATAGGAAGTAATTACTTCCGATTCAAGGTGCCTGTGGCCGACGGCAACGGTGGTGGTGATGGCGGCCATGACACTGATGCGGTCATTGACGCCATGTCCCACGCGCTGGGCCCGCCCGCCGTGGTGCCGGGCGGCGACGGCGCGCTCGCGTATATCTATGCGGGCGATTTGCAGGGCAATATCTGGCGCTTCGACATGGCTGGCGGGCCGCCGTGGAAGGATAGCCAGGGGCGCAAGCTCGTCTTTGTCGCGCGCGATGCGCAGGGCCGGCGCCAGCCCGTGACGCAGCAACTGAACGTGGCGTATGCGCCCGGTGGCGGCTATCTGCTGCTGTTCGGCACGGGCAAGCTGGTCGAAGCGGGCGATACCTGGCCTTCGGCCTTTCTGTCGCAGTCGTTTTACGCCGTGCATGACGATGTGCGTGCAACATCTCCCACGCGCAGCCGGGCCGACCTGGAACAGCGCAGCCTGGGCGAGACGACGGGGGGCGTGCGCGTCGACGGCGCCGAGCTGCGCTACACGGGCAGCGACGCCATGCGCGGCTGGTATCTCGACTTTCTCGATACCGCGCAGACGGGCGAGCGCAGCATCAGCAGTCCCGTACTGGCCGCCGGCAAGGTGCTGTTCAATACCGTCCTGCCGGGGCGCGACGCTTGCGCCAAGCCGGTCACGCGCCTGTACGTGCTCGACGTGCTGAGCGGTTTTGCCGCCGATGGCGCCGGTGTGGTGCAGGCGGGCGAGCAGACGGGACCCTTGTTCGACGGCCTGGCGCGCGCGCCGCCGCTGGCGCTGGAATTGAACAGCACGGTGGGCGCAGCAACGGCGACAGGGCGGGCCGAGGGCCGCAAGGAACTGGCCGTGCTGCAACCGGGCTTGCCCGGCGCGGCCAGCGTGGCGGGACTCAAGGTCGTCAGCGCGCCGCTGCCGGCGCAGCGCCTCAGCTGGCGCGAAGTGGCGAACTGGCGCGAATTGCACGAGGCGGCCAAGAAGAAATAAGAGAGGGGCATGGCTGGCGTGTCGCAAGTGGCCGGCGTGCAGACCGGCGCCTCGCATCGGCTGGCGGTTTTTGGGAAGAAGGGAGGTCAGATGGAAATGCTGGCAAGCCGGAACTGGGCCGCTGCAAACGGTCGCGCCCCTGCCGCCATCCCGGGCTTCAGCCTGATCGAACTGCTGGCCGCGCTGGCGATCATGAGCCTGCTGCTGGCGCTGGCCGTGCCCGCTTATCACGGCCATGTCGTGCGCGCCAAACGGGTGCAGGGGCAGGCGGCCCTGCTGCGGCTGATGCAGCAGCAGGAGCGCTATTACTCGCAAAACAACCGCTATCTGGCGTTTTCCTCAGCCTCGCCGGCGCCGCAGGCGCAAGCGTTTCCATGGTGGTCGGGCGAAGGGGGCGCGGCCGGCAGTGCGTATGAAATCGAGGCGCTGGCCTGTCCCGGCCTGGCGATCGGGCAATGCGTGCTGTTGCGCGCCACGCCGGGTACGGCCAAGGTTGATGCACAGTTCCAGGATGCCGATTGCGGCGTGCTGTCCCTGAGCAGCACGGGCCAGCGCGGCAGCAGCGGCCCCGCCAGCCATTGCTGGCGCTAAGTAACCCCCAATAAATTATTGTGATTTCTGACTTCCATAACCGGCCCTCTGCGGCGTTGCCCGCTGCTAGCAGTGCTCGCACTGCGTCGCAGCGGGCGCCTTGCATAGCATCCGGTTCTGTTCGTCATAAATTCACAATAATTTCCTGAGGATTACTTAGGCCATGGCCACGCGCAAGCGGCCACCGCGGACCGGGCGGGCCTTCGGGCACACCATGCTCGAATTGCTGGCCGTGCTGACGATTGCCGCGCTGCTGGCGGCCGCCGCCATGCCAAATTTGCAGCAGGTGCTGGCGCGCCAGCAGGTGCGCACGGCGGCCATGGACTTGTTCTCGGCCATCGAATTGACGCGGGCGCAGGCGATGGCGCGCGGACAGCGCGTGCTGTTGATGCCGGCCGGGCCCGGCGGCACGGATTGGCGCACGGGCTGGCTGGTCTTTATCGACCGTAATGCCAGCCTGGCGTTCGACGACGGCGACGAATTGCTGTTCCGCCAGGGACCCCTGCCGGCGGGCATCACGGCCCAGTTTGCGTTTTCGTCTGCCACGGCGCCGTTTTATATCGCCTACAATGGCGCAGGACGCAGTTGCAGCGCGACCAATAGCCTGGCGGCGCGCTGGGGTACCTTGTCCCTGGCTTTGGGAAAGCAGGTACGGCATATTAAAATCAATATGCTGGGCAGGGTGCGCGTGTGCGACCCGCAGCAGCAGGCGGTCAATTGCAGCGGCGTGGCCGACAGTTCGTAACCCGACTTATCTATTACTCACTCTCAAAGAAGCCCGTGGAAATACTCAACGATATCGATGGCATGCGCCTGGCGCTGGAATGGGCGGCGCGCGGTTTATACACGACCTCGCCCAATCCCCGCATCGGCTGCGTGATCGTTCGGGATGGCAAGGTGATCGGCGCCGGCGTGACGCAGGCGGCCGGGCAGGATCATGCCGAGGTACAAGCGCTGGCCAATGCTGCGGCGCGCGGCAACGATGTGCGCGGCGCCACCGCCTATGTCACCCTGGAACCGTGCAACCACCACGGCCGCACGCCGCCATGCTCCGATGCGCTCGTGCGCGCGGGACTGGGGCGCGTCGTGGCCGCCATGACGGACCCGAATCCGCTCGTGGCCGGGCAGGGGCTGGCCAAGCTGGAAGCGGCCGGTATCGCCGTCACGACGGGCGTGCTGGCCGACGAGGCATATGAAATGAATATCGGCTTCTTTTCGCGCATGCAGCGCGGCAAGCCGTGGGTGCGCATGAAAACGGCGGCCAGCCTGGATGGCATGACGGCCTTGCACAATGGGCAAAGCCAGTGGATCACGGGGCCGCAGGCGCGTGCCGACGGCCATGCGTGGCGCGCGCGCGCCTGCGCCATCCTGACGGGCATCGGCACGGTCAAGGCGGACGACCCGCAACTGAACGTGCGCGCCGTCGAGACGCCGCGCCAGCCGCGCCGCATCGTCGTCGACAGCCGGCTCGACATCAGCCTCGACGCGCGCATCTTGCAGGGTGGCGGCACGTGGATCGTGGCGGCCGTGGCCAACCCGGAAAAGGAAGCGCAGTTGCAGGCGCTCGGCGCGGAAGTCATCATGTTGCCGAACGCGGCCGGCAAGGTCGACCTGGCCGCGCTGATGCTGGAACTGGGGCGCCGGCAAATCAATGAAGTCCACGTCGAGGCAGGCTCCAGGCTGAACGGCTCGCTGATCCGCGAAGGCTGCGTCGACGAGCTGCTGGTCTACCTGGCGCCCACCTTGCTGGGTGATGCGCAAGGCATGTTTGCCTTGCCCGCATTGACGGATATCAAACAGCAGCGCACCTTGCAATTTCACCAGGTTCAGCAAGTGGGCGAAGATTTGCGTATCCTTGCAAGATTCGCCCAGCGCAATTAAAACGCCTAACAAAACCGTAGCGAGCGGAAGGAATGCTCGGCGCCCCCGTTGGCCCGAGAAGCGCAGCTGTACGAAGTACGGGGCCGCCGAGGCAGTGAGCATCGTAGGCCGCAAATTACGACGCGCAGTAGGTTTTGACAGGCGTTTTTAATACTTTCATACTTTTATAGGGTTAGTTCATGTTTACAGGAATTGTTGCCGCCATCGGCAAGATTGAAACCGTGCAAGCACTCGAAGGCGGCCTCGACGCAGGCGTGCGCCTGACCATCCACGCGGGCGGCTTGCCGCTGGCCGATGTTGCCCTCGGCGATTCGATCGCCATCAATGGCGCCTGCATGACGGTGGTGGAAAAGTCGGACACGGGCTTTGCCGTCGATGTCTCGCGCGAAAGCCTCAATTGCACCGTGGGCCTCGATACGACGACGGAAGTGAACCTGGAAAAAGCCCTGACCCTGGCCGAGCGCCTGGGCGGCCACCTGGTGTCCGGCCACGTCGACGGCCTGGGCATCGTGCGCAAGTTCGAAGCCGTGGGCGAATCGTGGGAACTGGTGATCGAAGCGCCGCACGAACTGGCGAAATACCTGGCCTTCAAGGGTTCCGTCGTCGTCAATGGCGTGTCGCTGACCGTCAACAGAGTGGAAGACCTGGGCGCGGGCGCCGTCAACGGCTGCCGTTTCTCGATCAATTTGATTCCGCACACCATCGCCATGACGACCCTGAAACACTTGACGGTCAATGGCAAGGTCAACCTGGAAATCGACCTGATCGCCCGCTATGTCGAGCGCATGTTGTCGCTGGACAAGGCTGCCGCCTGATACAAGAACACCGCAACACATTCTCGCTTTGCCAAGCGTGTGTTGCTTTTCTTTCAGACGCGCATACTATGAAGCTTTCCGCAGTGGAGGCTAGCCATGGACCCGATTTCGCGCGCAACCGTGCCCAACACCATCCCGGCCACGTCCCGCGTGGATCAGACGGCGCCGCTGGCGCCCGCGCTGCCCGTGCCGCCGTCCAGCGCGGCGGCGGCCCTTGCCGCTTTGTCATCGACTCAGGTCGACATCTCTCCGCTGGGCCAGTTCCTGTCCGGCGTGGCCTTGTCGCGCCGGCAATTGCTGGCCTTGCAGGGCGCCACGGAAGAGGCCAGGGCGGCAAATACCCCCGTGAATGTCAATGACGACTTGCTGGCGCTGGCGCGGCAGTTGACGGAATCGTTCGCCCAGCTGCAAACGAGCGGCATCGACGCGAGCCAGCTGGCGACGGCGGGTGACACCCCGGGCAGCCTGGCGCAGCGCTACGATTTGCTGTCGGGCGACGGCACGACGGATGCGGCCACGGCATTGGCGCAGGACGGCAGCCTGCTCACCCAAGCGCAACTGGCCCGCATCGGCATCGACTTGCGCAATGAAGATGTCGATCCAATCACTTTGCAGGCTGCGTATGCGGCCGACAGCAACGCCACCCTGGATGCCCTGCAACAGGGAACGGACGTGCTGGCGCAGGTGGGCGCCGTGCTGGCCCAGCAGCAGGGCGTGCCGCTGGCTGCCGCTGTCGAGGCGGATTTGACGGGCGATGCACTGCCGGCCAGCGCCGCGCAGGCCGCGCAGCCGCAGGCCATCGACGAGGCGCCGCCGCAAACGGCCGCGCTTGCACAACGACAGCTGGAATTGCAGCAGCAACTGGAAGCGCAAGAGCTGAACGTGGATTTGCAGGAATTGCGGCCCCCGTCGACGGCGCAACAAGCCGACAATACCGCGGACTTGCTGCAGGTGCAGCGCACGGACAGCCAGCGCGTGGATGCCCAGCGTGTTGACGACGAACGCCTCGACAGCGAACGTATTAATACCAGTCAGCAGGCGCAGCAGCAGGAAACCGCGCGGTTGGACGAGCTGCGCCAAGGGCAAGTACAGCAGCAGGGCTTGCAGCAGCAGGCGCAAGCGGCGGCGGACGATGCGGCGCGGGCCCAGCTGGCCGCCAGCGATGCGCAAATGGCGGCCCAGGCGGCCAGCGACCGGGCGCAATTGCTGGCGCGCGCCGCGCAGGGACAAGCCGATGCGGGCCTGGCGACGGCGCAAGCCCAGCTGGGCCAGCAAAATGCGCAGGCGCAAGAGCTGGCGGCGCAAGCGGCGGGCCAGGCCGTGCCGCCACCGTCATCGCAAGACCCGTCCGTGGCGGCCGCCATCGCCGCGTATAACCTGAACAATGCGGCCCTGAATCCCGGCTTGATGCACCGGCCATTGCCGGCCAGCGACTCGCGCCTGCCGCTGGTGGCGCCGGTGGCCCCCGTGGAACCCGTCAAGCCCGTGACGAAAATCTAGGGCAGCAGGGTGGCGTCGAGGGTGATGTTGGCTTTAAGCAGCTTCGACACGGGACAGCCTGCCTTGGCCTTGCCCGTCAATTCCTCGAACTTCGCCTGGTCGGCGCCCGGTATCTTCGCTTTCAGGATCAGGTGGACGGCCGTGATGGCAAAGCCGTCGTCCACCTTGTCCAGGGTCACTTCGGCCGTCGTTTCCATCTTTTCCGCCGTCAGGCCCGCTTCGCCGAGGATCAGCGACAGGGCCATGGTGAAGCAGCCCGCGTGGGCGGCGCCGATCAGTTCCTCGGGATTCGTGCCGGGCTTGCCTTCGAAGCGGCTGGCAAAGCCGTAGGGATATTCCTGCAAGGCGCCGCTGCGCGTGCTGATGGCGCCCTTGCCGTCCTTGATGCCGCCTGACCAGATGGCCGATCCGTTGGTTTTCATATTGCCGCTCCTGTGTGGGGTGTCGCTTCGAATGGGTGTCAGCGCCGTGGCGGTGACTGGCTGATCTTATGCTCTTTGCAAGGCCGGCGGCGCGCGCCTTGCCGCCGCCGTGTGCGCTGGATCGCGGAATCGGCGCTTTGCGGGGCAGGCTGCGGCACCCATGCCGCAAACCTGTCTTATTTCAGGTCTGCAAGCGCTAAATCCTTTAAAATAGCGGGTTATAAGAAAATTCCCGGAAATCTGAGGAATATTCGCGCTCGACGTTCAGTTTTAGTTTCAGTTTTTAGTTACATTAACAACGCCCGGCAAAACCGTCGCGCAGCAGGTTTTGACTGGCGTCATACGAGGATGAATAATGTCTATATCGAGCACCGAAGAGATCGTCGCTGAATTGCGCGCCGGCCGCATGGTGATACTGGTCGATGAAGAAGACCGGGAAAATGAGGGCGATCTGGTGCTTGCCGCCGATTTCGTGACGCCTGAAGCCATCAATTTCATGATCACGCATGCGCGTGGCCTGGTCTGCCTGACCCTGACGGAAGAGCGTTGCGACGAGCTGAACCTGTCGATGATGACGTCGCGCAACGGCACCGCGTATGGCACCAACTTCACCGTGTCGATCGAAGCGGCCGAAGGCGTGACGACGGGCATTTCCGCTGCCGACCGCGCCAAGACCATCCAGGTGGCCGTGGCCAAGGGCACGCAGCCCAGCGATATCGTCCAGCCTGGCCATATCTTCCCCCTGAAAGCGCAAAAAGGCGGCGTGCTTATGCGCGCAGGCCATACGGAAGCCGGTTGCGACCTGACGGCCATGGCCGGCCTGACGCCCGCGTCCGTGATTTGCGAAATCATGAAGGACGACGGCACCATGGCGCGCCTGCCGGACTTGCTGGTGTTTGCCGAGCAGCATGGCCTGAAGATCGGCACGATTGCCGACCTGATCCATTACCGCAGCCAGACGGAGTCCCTGGTCGAGCGCGTTGCGGAGCGCACCCTGCACACGGCCCACGGTGAATTCCGTTTGATCGCCTTCCGCGACAAGCCCAGCGCGTCGGCCCACCTGGCCCTCGTGCATGGCGACCTGGCGCCCGGCCTGGAAGCGCTGGTGCGCGTGCACCAGCCCGTTTCCCTGCTGGACGTGCTGGAAAGCGAAGCGACCACCCACTCATGGACGGTGGCTGCCTCGATGGCCGCCATCAAGCAATCCGAGCGGGGCGTGATGGTCTTGCTGAACTGCGGCGAGACCTCGAGCGAGCTGTTTGCCCAGTTCGCCGCGCTCGATACGCCGCAAGCCAAGCCGAAAGGCCGCGCCGCCAGCATGGACTTGCGCAGCTACGGTATCGGTGCGCAAATCCTGCGCGACCTGGGCGTGAGCAAGATGCAATTGCTGGCCAGCCCCCGCAAGATGCCGTCGATGGTCGGTTTCGACCTGGAAGTCACGGGTTTTCAGTGCCATCCTGGCCAGGACGCCTAGCCAAATCTACTGCGCGTCGCGATTTGCGGCCTGTGATGCTCACTGTACTATTCGTACAGTTGCGCTTCTCGGCCACAACTCGCTGCCGCTCGCTACGATTTTGTCAGGCGTCGATGTAAGAGTAAACGATGGCGGCATGTGCATGCCGCCCTGAACCACCAGATTAAAGAGGCATATGATGACCGTAGGAACCTATGAAACCAATTTTGCCGGCGAAGGTTTGCGCGTCGGTATCGTCCAGGCACGATTCAATGAAATCGTCGGCGGTGGCTTGCTGTCGGCATGCCTGGAAGAGTTGAGCAAGCTGGGCGTGGCCGATGAAGATATCCTGCACGTGACCGTGCCGGGCGCCCTGGAAATCCCGCTGATTCTGCAAAAAATGGCAGAAACCGAGCAATTCGACGCCCTGATCGCATTGGGCGCCGTGATTCGCGGTGAAACCTACCACTTCGAGCTGGTATCGAACGAATCGGGCGCGGGCATCACGCGCGTCGGTCTCGATTACGGCATCCCCATCGCCAACGCAGTGTTGACGACGGAAAACGACGAGCAGGCGGAAGTGCGCATGCTGGTCAAGGGAGCCGAAGCGGCACGCGTGGCAGTGGAAATGGCTAATCTGGCGCAAGCGCTGGAAGAGTTGCAAGAATCCGAGGAGGACTAGCCGTGTAGTGAACGTCCGATAAAACGCCCATAGCTGCGTTGCAAGCCCTCGCCGTACATTCGTACTGTCTTCGGGCTCGCGCCTTGCTCTGAGCATTTTCTCGAACGTTCTGACACGCGGTTGGCTGCGGCGCGTTGAAAAGCGCGCCGTGCTGTCTCGCCGGAATTTGTAGTGAACACGTACTTAAGAACAGGTAACAATCATGACTGAGAAAAATTTGCTCGCCAACCCCAGCAAGAACCGCACGCCGCGTCACCGCGCGCGCGAGTTTGCGCTGCAGGGCTTGTACCAGTGGCTGCTGAACAATGAAGACGCGACCACCGTCGTGAACAATATTCGCGCGGCCCACGGCTTCGACAAGGCCGATGGCGATCATTTCACGGTGCTGCTGTACGGCGCCATCAAGGATTCGCTGGCGCTGCGCGACAGCATGGCACCCTTGATCGACCGCAATATCGCGGAACTGTCGCCTATCGAACACGGCATCCTGCTGATCGGCGCGTTCGAGCTGAAGAACAACATGGAAATCCCGTACCGCGTCGTCATCAACGAAGCGGTCGAGCTGGCCAAGTCGTTTGGCGGCATCGACGGTCACAAATATGTGAACGGCGTGCTGGACAAGCTGGCAGTGAAATTCCGTGAGGAAGAAGTCAACGCCAACAAGCGCAAGTAATAACGTAGGAGATCCTGCGGCTGATGCCGCAGGGCAATAAAAAAGCCACCGGCACTTGCGTGCGGTGGCTTTTTCATTGGATGCTGCTTTTCGGATGCCCCTGTGAGGGCTTTTAAAGGGTCACAGGCCGGCGATCTCGTTGTGCGGTGCAATCTTGATGGTAATGTTGCCGCTTTCCGCTGCAGGCGCCTTGGCTGGCGCTGGCGTGTTCGATGCCATCACCGGCGTCGTGGTCGGCACGCGCTGGCCGGCCGATACTTGTTTCAGGCGGCGGTATTCGGCCAGCACGCGCGAGCCGTAGCCCGAGTCGGTGGCGAAGTTGGCGGCGCCCACATAGGTTTTCAAACCCGCTTCGACGGAACCGCCACGCGTGACATAGTCTTTCAGGATCAGGGAGCCGACGCGGATGTTGGCGACGGGATTCAGGGCTGCCTGCACGCCGCCCATTTCCTGGAAGCGCTCATGGTGCACTTTCGACATGACTTGCATCAAGCCTTGCGCGCCGACGGGGCTTTCCGCGAACGGGTTCAAGCCCGATTCGATGGCCATCACGGCCAGGATCAGCAGCGGGTCCAGCTTGATTTCGCGGGCCGTCAGGTATGCCGTCGAGACGAGCATATTGGTCGCATCGTTGGCCACGCGGTAGCGCTTGGAGAGCCAGTTGGTGACCCATTGCTGCTGCTTTTGCGTGCCCAGCAAGGCTTTTTCTTCCTTGGTCAAAGGTGCTTCGCTGGCGGCGGCCGTTTGCACGGATGCCGGCGCTTCCATCAGTGCCGACAGGGCCGGCGCTTCAACGGCTTGCGCCTCTGCCATCGGCAGCGGGAACAGGCTGTGCGTCAGTTGCTTGCCCAGGTCTGGGCGGAACATCAGCAGGGCGATCAGTGCCAGGGCGGAAATGCCGAAGACTGTCAGTGTGTGTTGCGCGGTGGTCAAAACACCACGTGCCGAAATGGCTTGTGCGCGGGCGCGCAAACGCGCCAACGCTGGCTGGCCAGCCACGGTTGAAGCAGGCAATGCTGCTTCAGTGCTACGATGAGTCATAGAGTTCCCCGAAATGTCGCGTCAACAGGCGGTCCCTCCGCGGTGTCGCGGTGTTGTGGGTACTGCCAATGCCGTGCATCAGAAATATCATCGTTTCCGCCGCGTATGGATGCGTGCGAGAAACGCCGTCATTGCTTGCTTGAGCTGATCGGTCCCATGCTGGTATTGGATCAGTCGCAATACAACTTTTACCGGGGGTAAGGCAGACGCCTTTTGAAAACACTCCTTAAAATGTCATGTGGAGCCCCGACTCCGTGAATGAAAGAGAAACGCTAAAATCAAGCTCTGGGCCGGCGTGCTCTTTCAAGTTGGGCGAATTGTAGAAGCCGTTTTATATCAAGTCAATACTAACGAATCGTTTCTTTATTACTTTTATGTCTTACTTTTTGACTTGCATTGTGCCAAAAGCCAATAAAATCAATTACTTGGCATAGATCCTTCAGCAACGGCGTCCGACGTCAAAAAAAATTAAAAACACATGAAATATTCAGATTTACGAGATTTTATTTCTCAACTGCAACAAATGGGTGAACTTAAGCCCATTTCGACCCCCATTTCACCGATTTTAGAGATGACGGAAGTGTGCGACCGCACCCTGCGTGCGGGCGGACCGGCCTTGCTGTTCAACAATCCGACGGGATACGACATGCCGGTGCTGGGCAATCTGTTCGGCACCACGCGCCGCGTTGCACTGGGCATGGGCGCGGAAGACGTCAGCGAATTGCGCAAGATCGGCCATGTGCTGGCGCGCCTGAAGGAACCGGAACCGCCGAAGGATTTCAAGGATCTGCTGGGCCTGGGTTCCTTGGTGAAATCCGTGTGGGACATGTCGCCGAAGGAATTGCGCGGCGCCAAATGCCAGGAAATCGTCTGGGAGGGCAATGACGTCGACCTGGCGCGCCTGCCGATCCAGCATTGCTGGCCCGGCGACGTCGCTCCCCTGATCACCTGGGGCCTGGTGATCACCAAGGGCCCGAACAAGAAGCGGCAAAACCTCGGCATCTACCGCCAGCAAGTGCTGGGACGCAACAAGGTCATCATGCGCTGGCTGGCGCACCGGGGCGGGGCGCTGGACTTCCGCGAGCATGCGATCCAGAGCAAGGGCAAGCCGTATCCGATCGCCGTCGCCCTCGGTGCCGATCCCGCTACTATATTAGGGGCCGTCACGCCGGTGCCGGACAGCCTGTCCGAATACCAGTTCGCCGGCTTGCTGCGCGGCAGCCGCACGGAGCTGGTGAAAGCCATCGGCAGCGAGCTGCGCGTGCCCGCCTCGGCCGAAATCGTGCTCGAAGGCCATATCTACCCGGACGAAAACCATCCGAGCGGCTACGAGCACGCGCTGGAAGGGCCATATGGCGACCATACGGGCTACTATAATGAGCAGGACAGTTTCCCCGTGTTTACCATCGACCGCATCACCATGCGCCGCGACCCGATCTACCACTCCACGTATACAGGCAAACCGCCGGACGAGCCGGCCGTGCTGGGCCTGGCCCTGAACGAAGTGTTCGTGCCGCTGCTGCAAAAGCAGTTCAGCGAAATCACGGATTTCTATCTGCCGCCCGAAGGCTGCAGCTACCGCATGGCCGTGGTGCAGATCAAGAAACAGTACGCGGGCCACGCCAAGCGCGTGATGTTCGGCGTGTGGAGCTTTTTGCGCCAGTTCATGTATACCAAGTTCATCGTCGTCGTCGACGAAGACGTGAATATCCGCGACTGGAAAGAAGTCATCTGGGCCATCACCACGCGGGTCGACCCGATTCGCGACACCACCCTGGTCGACAACACGCCCATCGACTACCTGGACTTCGCCTCGCCCGTCAGTGGCCTGGGCAGCAAGATGGGTATCGATGCGACAAATAAATGGCCGGGCGAAACGACGCGCGAGTGGGGCACGACGATCGCCATGACGCCGGAAGTGAAGGCCAGGGTGGATGGGATATGGCAAGAGCTGGGTTTGTAGGTATTGGGTAGGTCGGGCTAGGTCGGGGTAGGTCGGGTTAGCGCTGGCGCGTAACCCGACGTTGCGGCTCGGCAGTGTCGGCCGCGTATTCAGCAGTGTCGGCTTACGGCCTGCGGCCTAAGCCGACCTACGCCGACCTACGCCGACCTACGCCGACCTGCGCCGACGCACACAGCATTGAGACGGCAATTTCCCAATCTGGCGCAGGTCGGTTATAATTGTCCCCGGCGGGCCCCTGCGCATCGTGGCATGGCTAACCTGGTCAGGTCGGGAACGAAGCAGCCACGGCTATTAACCATGAGTGCCGCAGATCAGGCTCGCCTCCTTCGGGAATGTTTTATCAGGATCAACAATCAAGCTGCCATGGGCAGCTTTTTTGCTTTTACAGCGCCATTTTCCTGCGACGCCGCAGCATTGCCGGGCTTGCCGTGTTTTCCATATTTCCAGCTGGCCATGTTATACAATTGCTGCTTTGCCGCGTTTGCCAGGTTTGCCTGGCCCGGCCATGAGGCTTGCGCCCGCCGCGCAGGATCACCCGCAAAATCGCATGGTAAAATCTCAGCATGTCCTATCAAGTCCTCGCCCGTAAATACCGCCCCAAGAATTTCGAGACGCTCGTCGGCCAGGAGCACGTCGTGCGCGCGCTCACGCATGCCTTGCACAGCGGCCGATTGCATCACGCCTACCTGTTCACGGGCACGCGCGGCGTCGGCAAGACGACCCTGTCGCGCATCCTGGCCAAATCGCTCAATTGCATCGGCCCCGACGGCACGGGCGGCATCACGGCCCAGCCTTGCGGCGTGTGCGAAGCGTGCACGGCAATCGATGCGGGACGCTTTGTCGACTATATAGAGATGGATGCGGCGTCGAACCGAGGCGTCGATGAAATGGCGCAGCTGCTCGAGCAGGCCGTCTACGCGCCCAGCAATGCGCGCTTCAAGGTCTATATGATCGATGAGGTGCACATGCTGACGAATCACGCGTTCAATTCCATGCTGAAGACGCTGGAAGAGCCGCCCGAGCACGTCAAGTTCATCCTGGCCACGACGGACCCGCAAAAGATTCCCGTGACCGTGCTGTCGCGCTGCCTGCAGTTCAACCTCAAGCAGATGCCGCCCGGCCACATCATCAGCCACCTGGACAATATCCTGGGGCAGGAAGGCATCGCCTTCGAACAGCCGGCCTTGCGCCTGCTGGCCCAGGGCGCCCACGGTTCCATGCGCGATGCGCTGTCCCTGACGGACCAGGCCATCGCGTATGCGGCCGGCGAAGTCACGCTCGATGCCGTGCAAGGCATGCTGGGCGCGCTCGACCAATCCTACCTCGTGCGCCTGCTCGACGCGCTGGCGCAGCAGGATGGCGCCGACTTGCTGGCCGTGGCCGACGAGATGGCCTCGCGCAGCCTGTCGTATAACGGCGCTCTGCAAGACCTGGGCACCTTGCTGCACCGCATTGCGCTGGCGCAAACCGTGCCCGCCGCCTTGCCGCAGGATTTGCCCGAATACGCGGACATCGTGCGTTTGGCCGCCGCGTTTGACGCGGAAGAAGTGCAGCTGTTTTACCAGATCGCCGTGCATGGCCGCAATGAACTGGGCCTGGCGCCCGACGAATACGCGGGCTTTACCATGACCTTGCTGCGCATGCTGGCCTTTCGGCCCGGCATAGGCGGCGCTGAAGGCGTGCCGGCTGCCGCACCAGCGTCTGCTCCGGGCAGCCGTCCCGCCGCCGTGGCCGCCGCGCGCGCCGCCGCTGGCGCATCCGCACCGGCCGCCCGCGCCGCCACGAACAGCGTGGCCAGCCATGCCGCCGTGACACCGCCCGCCGTTGTGGCCGCAGCCGCCGCGAGCATGGCCCGCAGCGAAGCGCCGCCGCCACGCGCAGCGGCGCCCGCACCGGCACCCGCACCCGCACCTGCAGCAACCCCGGCACCCGCACCAGCGGCGCCGCCGCCCGCTGCTGCTGCTGCTGCTGCTGCTGCTGCGGCTGCCCCGGCGGCATCGGGCGCCCCGATCAGTTCCGCCCGCGCCGCCATCAATGCGGCGCTGGAAGCGGCCCGCGCCGCCTCGAAAGGCCGTCCGGGCAGCGCGCCGTCGGCGCCATCGTCGGCGCCCAAGCCGGCCGCTCCCGCACCGGCCGCCGTAGTCGCCGCGCCAGCCCCGGCCGCGCCCGTCCAGGCCGCACCGCCGCCACCGGCCGCCGCGCAAGCGCCGGCGCCGTGGGACGATGCGCCGCCCGTGGCCGTGATGGAAGCGCCCGCGCTTGCGCCCGTGCAGCAGGCGCGTCCCGCCGCCCCGCCGCCACAGCAGCAAGCAGATGACGACTTGCCGCCGTGGGTCACCGAATTTTCCGACGACAGCGCCTCGGCCGCCGTGTCGGCGCCCGCCGCGCAGAGCAGCGAGCAGCCCGCCGTCGTCATGCCGCAGCGTGCCGCCAAGCAAGCCGCGCCCAGCGGGCCGTATGTGATCACGCCCGTTCCGGGCCTGGACTGGGACGGCAACTGGCCGGCCGTGGCCGCCGTGCTGCCCTTGCGCGGCGTGGCCCAGCAGCTGGCCGTGCAGGCCGAGCTGATCGAATGCCTGCACGATGGCCACAGCACCACGTTCCGCCTGCGCGTGCCGATCGATACGTGGCGCAGCCCGGCCAACGTGGAAAAACTGGCGGCCGCGCTGACCGAACGCTTCGGCCGCAAGGTCAATGTCGACACGGAACTGGGCGCCGTCTGGTACACGGCCAGCGCGGAGGCGCAGGCCCACCGCGAGGCGTGCCAGCTTGCCGCGGAAGCAACCATCGCCAGCGATCCCTTCGTGCTCGACATGAAGCGTGCATTCGACGCTTTTGTCGTGCCGGGAACGATTACCCCTGCACCGGCCGGCTCCGCCGCGCCGACCCTGCATTGATGATTAACACACTCACAAACTGAATTAACGGAGCATTCTTATGATGAAAAATCAACTGGCTGGCCTGATGAAGCAGGCGCAAGCAATGCAAGACAACATGAAAAAGGCCCAGGAACAACTGGCGCTGGTGGAAGTGGAAGGCCAGTCCGGCGCCGGCCTCGTGAAAATCGTCATGACGTGCAAGAACGACGTCAAGCGCGTCTCCATCGACCCGTCCTTGCTGGCCGACGATAAGGACATGCTGGAAGACCTGGTGGCTGCCGCCTTCAACGATGCCGTGCGCAAGGCGGAAGCGACGTCCGCGGAAAAAATGGCAGGCTTGACCGGCGGCATGAACTTGCCAGCTGGCTTCAAAATGCCATTCTGATGCAATACCGCATGCGCCCGATCGATGGCACGGGGCAGGGTTGATCCATGTCCAAGTCGCTTGAATTTTTGACCGAGGCGCTGCGGCGCCTGCCCGGCGTCGGCCCCAAGTCGGCGCAGCGTATGGCGTTTCATTTGTTGCAGCACGATAGGGAAGGCGCGGCCATGCTGTCGCGCGCCCTGTTCCAGGCCGTCGATGCCGTGCATCACTGCGGCCTGTGCAACACCTTTACCGAACATGAAGTGTGCGAGACCTGTCTCGACGAAGAGCGCGACAAGCGCTTGCTGTGCGTGGTGGAAACGCCCGCCGACCAGCTGATGATCGAGCAGACGCTCACCTACAAGGGCCTGTATTTCGTGCTCATGGGACGGCTCTCTCCGCTGGACGGCATCGGCCCGAAAGATATCCACCTCGAAAAATTGCTGAACCGCGCCAACGATGGCGTGGTGAGTGAAGTGGTGCTGGCCACCAACTTCACGAATGAAGGCGAAGCGACGGCCCACTACATCAGCGAAATGCTGAAGGCGCGGGGCTTGCGCGTGAGCCGTTTGGCCCGCGGCGTGCCCGTGGGTGGCGAACTGGAATACGTCGACGCGGGCACGATTGCCCGCGCGATGCTCGACCGCAGGGCAACCTGAGCACAACATGACAGAATCCTCCGCGACCACTGGTCCATTGCAAGGCATTAAAGTGCTGGAACTGGGCACCCTGATCGCGGGGCCGTTCTGCGCCCGCATGCTGGCCGAATTCGGCGCCGACGTGATCAAGATCGAGTCGCCCGATGGCGGCGACCCCATCCGTACCTGGCGCGTGCTGAAGGACGGCACCTCGCTGTGGTGGTCGGTGCAGGCGCGCAACAAGAAAAGTTTAACGCTGAACCTGAAGTCGCCCGAGGGCCGGGCCATCGCGCGCCAGCTGGCCCTGGAAGCGGACATCATCATCGAGAACTACCGCCCCGGCGTGCTGGAAAAGTGGGACTTGGGATACGAACAACTGAAGAAAGACAAGCCTTCGCTCATCATGGTGCGCCTGTCCGGCTTTGGCCAGACGGGACCGATGAAGGATCTGCCCGGTTTCGGCGCCATCGGCGAATCGATGGGCGGCTTGCGCTATGTGTCCGGCTTTGCCGACCGTCCGCCCGTGCGGGTCGGCGTGTCGATCGGCGACTCGGTGGCGGCCCTGCACGGCGTGATCGGCGCCATGATGGCGCTGCGCCACCGCGACGTGACGGGCGGGCGGGACGGCGGGGAAGGGCAGATGGTCGACGTGGCCCTGTACGAATCCGTGTTCAACCTGATGGAGTCGCTGGTGCCCGAATACGACCAGGCGGGCGTGGTGCGCGAGCGCACGGGCGGCTCGCTGCCCGGCATCGTGCCCTCGAATACCTACACGACGGGCGACGGCGAAAACATCGTGATTGCGGGTAATGGCGACGCCATCTTCAAGCGCCTGATGCTGGCCATGGGGCGCATCGACATGGCGGGCGACCCGCAGCTGGCGCGCAACGACGGCCGGGTGGCGCGCACGCAGGAAATCGACGACGCCATCGGCGCCTGGTGCGCCACGCACACGATCGACAGCGCGCTGGCCGTGCTGAAGGCCGCCGACGTACCGGCCGGCAAAATCTACTCCGTGCGCGATATGCTGGTCGACCCGCAATTTCTCGCCCGCGACATGTTCGAACAACACCATTTCGCCGATGGCACGCCCGTCAAGTTGCCCGCCATCAGCCCGAAACTGTCCGCCACGCCGGGCAAGACGCAATGGCTGGGTCCGGCCCTGGGCCAGCACAACGACGAGGTGCTGGCGTCGCTCGGCTATGACGCCGCCGCCATCGCGCAACTGAAGGCCGATGGGGTGGTATAGATAGGAGCAGATAGATGAGTGACGGCTAGGTGGGGTAGGTCGGGTAGGTCGGATTAGCGGCGTAGCCGCGTAATCCGACAACCACCACGTCACGTTATCGACACCACCACGCCACGTTACCGACACCACCAGCCAAGCCAACAATGTTGTCGGCTTACGCGCTTCGCGCTAAGCCGACCTACGCAACTCACTGATACCTGTCATGCATCGAATTTTCCGTACCGCGCTTGTCCTGGCATCCAGCACTATCCTCCTCTCCGCTTGCGCCAGCTTCCCCCTCGACGCGCCGATTACCGGCCTGCGCCTGATCGGCGAACAGCGCATCGCGCTCAAATACGCGTTCGAGGGCACCACGGTGGGCGGCTTGTCCGGCATCGACTACGATGCGGCGAGCAATACTTGGGTGATGGAAAGCGATGATCGGTCGGAAATCAATCCGGCCCGCTTCTACCGCGCCAGCCTCAATTACGACAGCAAGGCGTTCTCTGGCGTGACCTTAAACAGCGTGCATTTCTTCACGCAGCCCGACGGCAGCCGCTACCCGAACCTGGCCCATGCAAAGCTGGACCGGGGCGACCAGGTGCCCGACATCGAAACCATCCGCGTCGATCCGCAGGACGGCAGCCTGTGGTACGGCAGCGAAGGCAACCGCAAGGTGGGCTTGCATCCGTTCGTGCGCCATGCGGACCGCGATGGGCGTTATCTGGCTACCTTGCCCACGCCCGCCATGTTCAATGTCTCGAAGGAAGAAATCGGCTCGCGCAACAACATGACGTTTGAAGCGCTGTCGTTTGCCAGCGATGGCAAGAGCTTGTGGCTGGGCATGGAAGCGGCCCTGTACCAGGACGGCCCGCTGGCCACGCCCGACAACGGCTCCGTGGTGCGCATCACGCGATTGGACCGCGCGGGCAAGGTGCTGGGCCAGTATGCGTATCCGATTGAGCCCGTGGCGTCGCGGCCCGCACCGGGGCGCGAGGCGGACAATGGCGTGTCGGAAATCCTCGCCGTGAACGGCCATCAGGTGCTGGTGGTGGAGCGGGCCGGCGTGGCCAACGCGGACGGCCTGTACACGAATCACGTGCGCATCTACGAAATGGAGACGGATGGTGCCACCGATATCCGGGATATCCCGGCCCTGGCGGGCGCGGCTTATGTGCCGGCGCGCAAGCGATTGCTGCTGGACCTGGAAAAGACCGGCTTGCCCAAGGTCGACAATATCGAAGGCATCAGCTGGGGGCCGCGCCTGGAAAACGGCCGCCGCAGCCTGGTGGTGATTTCCGACGACAATTTCAATCCGCAGCAAGTCACGCAAATCCTTGCCTTCGAAGTGCTCTAGTTTCCAGGCTGGCCAGCTGGCCCGCCTGCCTGGCCAGCATGGCCGTGATCGTGTCGTGCGGCGACGGGTGGCCTAAAAAGTATCCCTGGGCCATGTCGCAGCCGTATTCTTCCAGCATCAGCAGCTGCTCGTCCGTTTCCACGCCCTCGGCCACCACCACCATTTTCAAGCCGTGCGCCATGGCGATGATGGCGCGCGTGATGGCCGCGTTTTCCGTATCCTGCGGCAAGCCGGCGATAAAACTCTTGTCGATTTTCAAAGCCCGCACGTCGAAGCGCTTCAGATAATTCATCGACGAATATCCCGTGCCGAAGTCGTCGATGGACAGGTAGACGCCGATGCCGCGCAATTGCTCCAGGGTCACCATGGTGGCGCGCGCATCGTCCATCAGGGTTCCTTCCGTCAATTCCAGTTCCAGCAGGCGCGCATCGAGGCCCGTGTCGGCCAGGGCCGAGAGCACGATCTGCATCAGGTTTTCATCCTTGAATTGTTTGGCCGACAGATTGACGGCCATGCGGATGGCGCGCCCGCCATGGCTTTGCCAGGCCTTGGCCTGGTTGCAGGCCGTGCGCAGCACCCATTCGCCGATGGGCACGATCAGCCCCGTCTCTTCGGCCAGCGGGATGAATTCCGTGGGCGAGATGATGCCCCGCTCCGGATGGCGCCACCGCACCAGCGCTTCCACGCCCACGATCTGCGTGCTGGGCACGTCGATCTGCGGCTGGTACAGCAGATACAGTTCGTTGTTTTGCAAGGCTTTGCGCAAGCCCACTTCCATCTTGACGTGGCTCATGATTTCCATCGTCAGCGAGGAGCTGTACAGTTTGGCGTTGTTCTTGCCGCAGTTCTTCGCGTGATACATGGCCGTGTCCGCATATTTCAACAGCGAGTTGCAGTCCTCGCCATCTTCCGGATACAGCGAGATGCCGATGCTGGCCGTGACGAAAATCTCGTGCCCCTCGATCATGAAAGGCCGGCGCATGGCTTCCTTGACCCGGTGCGCCACGTTCAGCGCGTCTTCCACCCGCTCCAGGTCGGGGATCAGGATCGTGAATTCGTCGCCGCCCAGGCGCGCCAGGTTGCTGCCGCCGGAGGACGCCTCGAACTCGTGCTCGGCGCGCAGCACCAGGTCGCTGGGGCGGATGGTTTCGCGCAGGCGCTCGGACACCACCTTGAGCAAATGGTCGCCCACGTCGTGGCCCAGGGTGTCGTTGATGCGCTTGAAGGCGTCGAGGTCCATGAACAGCACGGCAAATTTCTTGTCGTGCTCTTTCGAACGCAGCAGTTCCCGTTCCAGGGTTTCCAGGAAGGCCTGGCGGTTGGGGATGCCCGTCAGGCTGTCGCAATAGGCGAGGCGGCGGATCTGTTCTTCCGTGCGCTTGCGCTCGCTGATGTCGCGCACCAGGCCCAGCACCTCGTCGGCCCCCGTCGCCACCAGGCGTGCCTCGAAATGACGCGTGCTGTCCTCGTGCGTAAGCGTGTAGTCGACCGAGCCGATGTGCTGCGTGGTCAGCACGGCGTGCGCCTTGTCCAGCAGGCGCGCGGCGATTTCGGGCGGCAGCACGTCGCGGATATGGCTGCCCACGCAGTCGCTGATGGAAAAGCCGGCGCTGGCGTCGTGGCCCTGTTCGTAGTCGAGATAAAAGCCTTCACGGTTGAGACGGAAGAAGGTGTCGGGGATGGCGGCCAGCACGGCGCGGTTATGCGCGTCGGCGATGCGCAGGCGGGCGATGGCGTCGCTGGCGCGCAGCACGTACAGCACGCGGTGCCCGAGGATGGGCCAGTTGATGGGTTTGGAAATGAAATCGGTGGCGCCCACCTCGTAGGCGCGCGTGACGGCTTCCAGTTCGTCGCCGCCCGTGACCATGATGACGGGCACCGTGCCGCCCACTTCCTGGTGGCGGATTTCGCGGCACACTGCAAAGCCGTCCATGGCCGGCATGTCGACGTCGAGCATGACGAGGTCCGGACCGCTGTGCTTGTAGCTGGCCAGCGCCTGCACGCCGTCTTCGGCCTCGATCACGTCCAGGCCCACTTGCGTGAGCATTTGCCGCATCAGCAAGCGCATCACGGGATCGTCGTCGGCCACCAGCACCAGGCCGCGGGGAGGGGAGAGGGGCGCTGTCATGTCAGTGTTCCTTCACGAGGATGGCGTTCAGCGATTCGCGTACGGCCAGGAAGGCTTGCTGCATCTGCAGCAGCAGGGGAGCCGCGCCCTCGGTGCTGCCGGCGCGGCCCAGTTTTTCCATCTCCTTGCACAGCTGCGCCAGGCCGTCGGCGCCCACGTTGGCGCTGCCCGATTTGAGGCTGTGCGCCACCTTGCGCAGCGCTTCCGCGTCCGCGCCGGCAATCGCTTCGCGCATGGCGCTCAACTGGCGCGGCGTCTCGCCGGTAAAGGCCTGGATGACCCGTTCCAGCAGCGCATCGCCGTCGGCGTGCGACAGGGCGCGGATGTTTTCCAGCGCCTGCCGGTTCAGCGGCTGGACCGATGCCGTGGCGGCGGCGGATGGCGGCGTCACCTCGGGCGGCGGCCCGGGCGGCGCTTCCTGCGGCGTCTGCGGCTCCGGCGCTTCGCTGTGGTGCACGGTGGCGGCGCGCGGCAGGGTGATCCAGCGCGCGATCGTGTGGCCCAGGTCCTGCTGCGTGAACGGTTTGCTCAGGTAATCGTCCATGCCGGCCGCCAGGCACGCTTCGCGGTCGCCCTGCAGCGCATTGGCCGTGATGGCGACGATGGGCAGCACGCGCGCGTGACCGCACTGCTGTTCGTGGCGGCGGATTTCCGCCGTGGCGGCAAAGCCGTCCATCACGGGCATCTGGCAATCCATCAGAATCAGATCGAAATCCTCGGCCTGCGCCGCCTGCAGGGCTTCTTCGCCGTTGCGCGCGCAGACCACGTCCAGGCCCAGGCTGTCGAGCATGGCCAGCGCCACTTCCACGTTGACGGGATTGTCCTCGGCCAGCAGCACGCGGCGGCGCTGGCGCCGGCCCGCCTGCCGCGCCGCATGCGGCGGATGGATGCGCAGGCTATCGCTGGCGCGCAGCGGCGTGACGATGCAGTCGAACAGGTCGCATTCGCGGGCCGGCTTGATCAGCTGGAAGGCCACGCCCGCCTCGCGCCGCTGCACGGGGTCGGCCGCCGCCTGTTCCGTGCTCAGCAGCAGTAATTTGAGGTCGGCCAGCAGCGGGTCGCTCTTGATGGTGGCGGCCAGGGCCAGGCCGCTGGTGCGCGGCAATTCCATGTCGAGCAGGGCCACGCCATATGGCGTGCCCGCCTGGGCCGCCGCGCGCAGCTTGGCCAGGCAGTCGCCCGCCGTGCCGGCGCTGTCGCTGACGATGTGCCAGCTGGCCAGTTGCCGCTCCAGCACGGCGCGCGTGGCGGGTGTGTGGTCGACGATCAAGGCGCGTAACCCTCGCGTGGTTTTCAGGTTGAAGGAGGGGTCGTCGCTGTCGACTCGCCGCTTATCGAAATTTACTTCGAACCAGAAGATCGAGCCTTGCGTTAAAGCATTATCAACGCCGATAGTGCCGCCCATCAGTTCCACCAGCTGTTTCGAGATCGTCAACCCCAGGCCCGTGCCGCCGTGCTTGCGCGTGGTCGAGCCGTCCGCCTGCGAGAACGATTCGAAGATGCGCGTCTGCGCCTCGTTTGATACGCCGATGCCCGTGTCGTGTACCTCGAAGCGCAAGCCCACGCTGGGCGCGTCTTCGCTGCACACGGTCACCTTCACGGTGACCTTGCCCGTTTCCGTAAACTTGATGGCGTTGCCCAGCAGATTGACGATGATCTGGCGCAAACGGTTCGGGTCGCCGCAGATGGCGATGGGAATGTCGTAGGCGATGTCGAATTCCAGGCTGATATTCTTCGCTTCCGCCTGCGGCGCGAACACGTGTTCTATGTCGTCGAGCAATTCGCGGAAATTGAAGCGGATGTATTCCACGCTCAGCTTGCCAGCCTCGATCTTGGAAAAGTCGAGGATGTCGTTGATGATCACCAGCAAGTTCTGCCCCGAGCGCTGCACCATGCTCGTGTAGTGGCGCTGCTGCGGACTCAAAGGGCTGGCCAGCAGCAATTCCGTCATGCCCAGCACGCCATTCATCGGCGTGCGGATTTCATGGCTCATGGTGGCGAGAAACGCGCTCTTCGCCTGGCTGGCCGCCTCGGCCGCATCCTTGGCCTTTTCCAGCTGCGCCGTGCGCACGCCCACTTGGCGCTCGAGCTGGTCGCGGTAATTGGCCAGGGTGCTGTCGCGGCTGTCGATCTGCGCCAGCATGTCGTTGAAACTGTCGATCAGCACGCCCAGCTCGTCGCTGCGCTGGTGCGCGATGCGGTGGCTGTAGGTCTGGCTGCTCGACACTTTTTGCGCCGTATCGATCAGCTTGGTGATCGGTTCGGCGATCACGCTCTTGAAACGCCGCGCGAGGAACACGGCGATCAGGAAGGACAGCACGGTGGCGCCGCCGATGGCGCCCACGTGGCGGCCGATGTCGCGCCACATATGGTTCAGGTCAGCCTCGATCAGCACGGCGCCGATGATCTGTTGCGGCTCGCCTGGCCGGTAGACGGGGCGGTACAAGCGCATGGCGGGCGCCAGGGTCGTGCCCGAGCCTTGCGTGACGGGTTGCACGGCCATGTCGGCCAGCAGGGCCGGGTCCATGTCTTCCGGCGCCGCCAGGCCGTCCGCATGCTGCGGCGCGCGGTACAGGGCAAACAGGCGCCCGCCCTTGTCGAACAGGGCCGCCTGGGCCACCTCGTCGCGCGCCGACAGTGCCGCCAGCACCTGTTCCGCCTGCGCATGCGCCGGCTTGCCCAACAGCATGGGCGCCGCGCTGGCCGCGCCGATCACGCCCGCCAGCGACAGCAATTGCTTGCCTTCATCGTTCTTGTGGTTGAGCACGGAAGTCAGCGCAAACGCCACGAACACCAGCAGCAGCGCGCAGCCCGACGACAATACCGAAATCATGGTCAGCTTCTGGCTGATGCTGGAGCGTTGGAAATTGAACATGAATTCGCTGCTTCCCCGGTCGCCCGTTGACTGTTATTTAATTCCTATTGGAAAAATATAGACGCGAAGACACATCCCGATATTGATGTGGGTCTAATGGAGGAGAGGGGGCGGGAACTTATACGAGATGAAACAACGGAGGGCAGCACATAGGTCGGATTAGCGCGGCAAAGCCGCGCGTAATCCGACACCACCACCGGCCGCGCCAACGATGTTGTCGGATTACGCTCTACGAGCTAATCCGACCTACGCAACTGACCCCGGTATTTGCTTTTGGGGATGCAATTAAACCCCTGAAAAGCCGGGGTCAGACCCAGGAGGGGGAATGTGTCCCAATGGGGCACATGCCGATCCCGAAGGGACTGACCATACTATTAACAACAACCCCCGCGTTTTCCCGCCCCGCCGTAACGGGCTTCCTGCCGCTCGCGGAAAAACTCTTCATACGTCATCATCGGCTCGCCGGGATGGGTCACTTCCCGGTGCGCCACATAGGTGTCGTACTCGGGCAAGCCGCACATGAGCCGCATGCTTTGCCCCAGATACCGTCCAGCCTTGATGATTTCATCGATCATCATTGCACCGTGGGCATGGCCTGGAACGGCGTTTCCTTGGTGCTCGGACGGCTGTCGGCGCGCGCCTTCATGATGGTGCGGATGCCGAAGAACAGCACGCTGACGACGACCACCACGAAGAAGGCGGCCAGGCCGGCGTCGAGGTAATCGTTGAAGATGATCTGCTGCATCTGCGCCACCGACTTGGCCGGCGCCAGCAGGGTGCCTTCATCGAGCGCCGCCGAGTATTTCTTCGCATGCGCGAGGAAACCGACGCGCGGATTGGCGTCGAAAATCTTTTGCCAGCCCGCCGTCAAGGTGCACAGCAGCAGCCAGATCGTCGGCGTGATGGTGACCCATGCATATTGGCCACGTTTCATCTTGAACAGCACGCAGGTGCCGAGGATCAGCGCGATGGCCGCCAGCATCTGGTTGGCGATGCCGAACAGCGGCCACAGGGTGTTGATGCCGCCCAGCGGATCGACCACGCCCTGGTACAGGAAGTAGCCCCAGGCCGCCACGCACAGGCCCGTGGCCAGCAGGTTGGCGATGACGTTTTCCGTCTGTTTCAGCGCTGGCACGAAGCTGCCCAGCAAGTCTTGCAGCATGAAGCGGCCCGCGCGCGTGCCCGCATCGACGGCCGTCAGGATGAACAGCGCTTCGAACAGGATGGCGAAGTGGTACCAGAAGGCCATCATGGCCTTGCCGCCGATGGCGCCGGACAGGATCTGCGCCATGCCGACGGCCAGGGTCGGTGCGCCGCCCGCGCGCGAAATGATGCTGTGCTCGCCAACGTCCTTGGCCGTTTGCGTCAGCATTTCCGGCGTGACATAGAAGCCCCACTGCGAAATCGCCTGGGCGGCCGATTCCGCCGTGGTGCCGATCAGGGCGGCCGGGCTGTTCATGGCGAAATAGATGCCCGGCTCGATGGTCGAGGCGGCTACCAGGGCCATGATGGCCACGAACGATTCCATCAGCATGGCGCCATAGCCGATGAAGCGGGCGTGGCTTTCGTTTTCAATCATCTTCGGCGTGGTGCCCGAGGAAATCAGCGCGTGGAAGCCGGAAACGGCGCCGCAGGCGATCGTGATGAACAGGAAGGGGAACAGATTGCCCGACCAGACGGGGCCGGAGCCGTCGATGAACTTGGTCATGGCCGGCATTTTCAGGTAAGGCGCGACGACGATGATGCCGATGGCCAGGCCCAGAATCGTGCCGATTTTGAGGAAAGTCGACAGGTAGTCGCGCGGCGCCAGCAGCAGCCACACGGGCAGGACGGAAGCGATGAAGCCGTAGCCGATCAGCATCCAGGTCAGTTCCGTGCCCGTGAACGTAAACATCGGGCCGAGAACGGCATGTTCCTGCACGTATTGGCCGCCGATGATGGCCAGCATCAGCAGCACAAAGCCGATGATGGAGATTTCGCCGATGCGGCCCACGCGGATGAAGCGCGAATACACGCCCATGAACAGGGCGATGGGAATCGTCGCCATCACGGTGAAGCTGCCCCATGGCGAGCCCGTCAGCGCCTTGACGACGATCAGTGCCAGCACGGCCAAAATGATGACCATGATCATGAAGCAGCCGAGCAAGGCGATCATGCCGGGAATTTCGCCCAGTTCAGCCTTGATCAGGTCGCCCAAGGAACGGCCGTCGCGGCGCATGGAAATGAACAGCACGATGAAATCCTGCACGGCGCCCGCAAACACGACGCCCGCCAGAATCCACAGCATGCCGGGCAGATAGCCCATCTGCGCGGCCAGCACGGGCCCGACCAGGGGGCCGGCGCCGGCAATCGCCGCGAAATGGTGGCCGAACAGCACATATTTGTTGGTCGGCACGTGGTCGAGGCCATCGTTGTGCTTGAACGCGGGCGTCATGCGGCGTGCATCGAGGCCCAGCACCTTGTCGGCGATGAACAGGCTGTAGAAACGGTAGGCGATCAGATAGACGCAGACGGCGGCGATGACGATCCAGATCGCGCTGATCGGTTCGCCACGTTGCAGGGCGACGACGCCCAGGGACCCGGCGCCTGCCAGCGCAAGCGCTGCCCAGCCGAGCTGTTTGAAAATGCGGTTCATGCTTCCTCCAGAGATTGACGGGCGCTGTGCCGTGCGATGATGTGTGCTGCCGAGCCTGGTCGTCGCCAGTTTGGATGTTACTTTTGGTGTATCTGCAGCTTATGGCGAGTATTCAGGAATCGTATAATTGCCGCAAGCGCAGCACTACGCAGTAACGCTCAGTATTACTACGCAGACCGATCGCCGCGCCGCGACGTAAAATCACCCATTCCCACCAGCATCGACGCCGCCGGAGCGCGCAAGGCCATGAAACTCAGACAGAAAGTCATCTTCCTGGCCCTCACGCCGCTCATCCTCGCCCTGTGCGCCATTGCGTTTGCCGTGCGGCACCAGGCGATCACCCTGGCCGAGCAGCAGCGCGCCACCATCCAGCAAGCGTATCTGGCCAGCAAGGAAGCCGAGCTCAAGCATTACGTGACCCTGGCCAGCCATTCCATCGCCTCGTTATATGGTTCTGGCCGCAAGGATGACGCCACGCAAGAGGAGGCCAAGCGCATCCTGTCCGCCCTCAGCTATGGCGACGACGGCTATTTCTTCATCTACGATTTGCAGGGCAAGTCGCTGATGCATCCGCGCCAGCCCGAGCTGGTGGGGCAGAATCTATGGGAGCTGCGCGACGCCGAGGGCAATCTGACCATCCAGCGCCTGATGCAGCGGGCGAAGAGCGGCGGCGGTTTCGAGCGCTACAACTGGATCAAGCCGTCGACCAACAAGTCCGCGCCCAAGCTCGGTTATGTGATCCTGATGCCGGAATGGGGCTGGATGATGGGGACCGGCATCTACATGGATGACGTGGACCAGGCGCTGGCCAAGGTCGACGCCCAGCAGTCGCGCAATATCCGCTCGACCATGGAGTTGATCGCCGCCATCGCCATCCTCGGCTCCCTGCTGGTGGCCGCCTGCGGCCTCGTGCTGAACCTGCGCGAACTGCGCGTGGCCGATGCCAAGCTGAAAGTGCTGGCGCAGCGCGTGGTCGAATCGCAGGAAGAAGAGCGGGCGCGGCTGTCGCGCGACTTGCATGACGGCATCAGCCAGTGGCTGGTGTCGATCAAGCTGCAGATCGAGGCGGGCATCGCGCGTCTGGCCGGCAATGCGGAACAGAAAGACAAGGCGCCGGCCACGTTCGAGCGGGCCGCCGAGCAGCTGAACAAGGTGCTGGGCGAGGTGCGGCGCATTTCGCACAACCTGCGCCCGGCCATCCTCGACGACCTGGGCCTGGCCGCCGCGCTCGACCATCTCGTGCATGAATTTAACGACAGCAGCAGCGCGCAAGCCAGTTTCACGGCCAGTCCGGCGGCGGCGGGCGAGGGCTTGCCCGACATGGTCAATACCGTGCTGTTCCGTATCGCCCAGGAAGCGCTGACCAATTGCGAGCGCCATGCCCACGCCCGCGGCGTGGAAGTGAGCCTGCGCGAGGCGGGCAAGGCCGTGGAATTGCGCATCCAGGATAACGGCGGCGGCTTCGACTTTGACGGCATCGCCCTGCATCCGCAGCGCGGCATCGGCCTGCGCAACATGACGGAACGCATGGAAGCCATCGGCGGCAGCCTGCACATCACCTCGTCCCCGGCCGGCACCGTGGTGCTGGCGCGGCTCGCCCTTTCATCCACCCACTAAGAACAGATACGCAACCATGACCGAGAAGATCAACATCCTGCTGGTGGACGACCACCCCCTCGTGCGCGACGGCTTGCGCGCGCGCCTGGAAGCGGTGGCGCATTTCGACGTGGTGGCCGAGGCGGGCGGCGCCGACGAAGCGCTGGCCCAGGCGCGCGCACACCAGGTGGACCTCGTGTTGATGGATATTAATATGCGCGGCACGAACGGCATCGAGGCGACGGCGCTGTTCAAGCAGGCGTTCCCGCAGATTGCCGTGCTGATCCTGTCCATGCACGACAAGCTCGAATACGTGTCGCAAGCCATCGCCGCGGGCGCGCGCGGCTATGTGCTCAAAGATGCTCCAGGGAAAGATATTGTGTTTGCCATCGAGACGGTGATGTCCGGCGGCATTTATTACAGTGCAGCGCTGGCGCGGCAGCTGTCGCGCCCGCAAGTCCGCGATTCCTTCCTCACCACGCGCGAGCAGCAAGTGCTGCAGCACATCGCGGCGGGCCAGTCGAACAAGCAGATCGCCCGCGTGCTGGACCTGAGCGTGCGCACGGTGGAGACGCACCGGCTGAACATCAAGCGCAAGCTTGGCATCGAAGGGCAGGCCGAATTGATCAAATATGCGGTCGAGCATGCACAGGGCGGCAGCGCCTGAGAAGGCGCGCGCGGCGGCACCCGCATGACAGGCGGGTCTCGCGGGGGAATGTTCTTTTTGAATATTTATTGCCAAAATTAAACTGTTTCATGGGTGAGATTCGGATAGAATGAATCTCGCTGTCGAAATGGCATCCCTGTCGGGCCAGGGTTGCCAATGCTGGTCAGTTTATTTACTATGGCGCCCTACCCACACTGAGATACCGATGTCAGCGTCTGAATCAAACCTGTTTCCGTTGGTGGGATTACAAGCAGTAGCCAATGCTCATAACGAGTGGGTCGCTGTTACCCTGCATGTACCGCAGGCCTCGACGGCGTCGCTGCTGGCGGCGCTGGCCGCCGCCGATGCGTATGCCTTCCTGGCGCCGCTCGACTGCATCATTCCCCTGGCCGACCCGCATGGCGTGGACGAGGCCGTGCTGGCGCAACTGGCGCCGCAACGCACCATCTTCCGTTTGCCTGCCCATCTTGCCGACGACAAAGCGCTGCAGAAAAAATGCCGGCAATGGCGCGACGCCGGCTACCGCATCCTGCTCGATGGCGCCGAGGCCGGTCCCGTGACGGCGGCGCAGGTCGACGCGCGTGCGCTGAGCTTTGACGCGGCCGGCGCCCGCCCGGCCCTGCATCAGCTGCTGCCCTTGCCGGGGCCGCACCTGGCCTACAACATCGCCGACGCGGGGCAGATTGCCGAATTGCAAGAACTCGGCGTGAGCTGGTTTGCCGGCGATTACGCCCTGCACCATGCGCGCCAGCAAAGCGAGCCGGAAGACGCCACGTCGCGCCGCCGCGTGCTGGCGCTGCTGGGCCTGCTGGCCCGCGATGCCGACGCGCACGAGCTGGAAGTGCCGCTCAAGCAAGACCCATCGCTCAGCTATCATCTATTAAAACTGGTCAATTCCGCCGCCTTCGGTTTCACGGCGCCGATTAGCAGCTTCAGCCAGGCCATCACCCTGCTGGGCCGGCGCCAGCTGCAGCGCTGGCTGCAACTGCTGCTGTATGCGCGCCAGCAAGACGATGGCAAGATCCACGCGCTGCTGCCGCTGGCGGCCGTGCGCGCGGCGCAGATGGAAGCGCTGTGCCAGCTGCGCGGCGGCGACCGCGACGCGCAAGACCTGGCCTTCATGGCAGGCGTGTTTTCCCTGCTCGACGTCCTGCTGGGCATGCCGATGGAAGACATCATCGCCACCCTGAACCTGGCGCCCGAAGTGAGCACGGCCTTGCTCGAACGTAATGGCGAGCTGGGCACCTTGCTGGCGCTGGTCGAAAGCGCCACGCCGCCGCCCGACGGCTTGCGCCGCGCCGGCATCGATGGAGAAACCTATTGGCGCAGCCTGCTGCAGGCCTACCAATGGGCCATCCAGGTCAGCCGGAATCTCTAGCATGACCCTGTTTCCGGTGTCGGATTTCCTCGCTGACAGCGCCGCCCTGTGCGACGCCGTCGTGCGTTTGCGCGGCTCCGCGCTGGTAGCTGAGCTGGGCCGTATCGCCAGCACCGTGATGGCCAGCCCGCATGGCCAGTTCCTGCCCGCGGCCAGTACGGACGCCGCTGCGCCAGCCGTGCCGTTCCCCCGCGATACGCCCGCGTTGTTGCAGGAAGTCAGCTTCGACGGCCATTGCTTCGGTCATTACAGCGTGGCCGGCCGACCGCTGTATAACGATGCCGACCGCCGCCACCTGGCCAGCCTGGCATCGTTGACGGCCGGCGTCTTGCAGGTGCATTCGCTGGCGCAACGCTCGACCCATGCCTACGCGCAAGTCGAAGCCTTGCTGGCGCAGCAGACGCAAATCCTCGACCAGTTGCACGAATCCGTGCTGACGATGGACTTGACGGGCTACATCACCAGCTGGAACAAGGGCGCCGAACGCCTGTTCGGCTACACCTCGGTGGAAGCCGTGGGGCGCAACATCCTGTTCCTGTACGACGACGAAGACACGGGCTTCCACGACGCCTTCCTGGAGCAGGGAGGGCGCCTGATGGAGGTGCGCCGGCGAAAGAAGTCGGGCGAGGTCTTCTGGGCCAGCCTGTCCTTGTCGCCGCTGCAAGACCTGGACGACAAGCCCATCGGACTCATCGCCTACCTGACGGACATCACGGAACGCAAGCTGGCCGAAGAGCGGCTGCACCACCTGGCCTACTACGACCCGCTGACCAGCCTGCCCAACCGTACCTTGCTGGCCAAACTGGTCGACCAGGCTCTCAGCGTGGCGCAGCGCAGCAAGATGCTCGGTTGCGTGCTGTTCATCGACCTGAACCGTTTTAAGCTGATCAACGACACCCTGGGCCGGCGCATCGGCGACGAACTGCTGCGCCAGGTCTCCTTGCGTTTCCGCCAGGTATTGCGCGACCAGGACCTGGTGGCCCGCCTGGGCGGCGACGAGTTCGCCGTCGGCCTGTTCGACATCGGCCAGCATTTCGAAGCGAGCATGGTGGCGCAAAAACTCCTCGCCTCGCTGGTGGAGCCGTTCCTGATCGAGGACCACGACCTGCGCGTGGGCGCCAGCATCGGCATCAGCGTGTATCCGCAGGACGGGCAGGATGCGGAAACCCTGCTGCGCCTGGCCGACATCGCCATGTACCGCGCCAAGCAGGACAGCGGCGGTGAAGCGGAAAGCGTGGCCTTCTACAGCCAGGACATGAACCAGGGCATGCAGGCGCGCATGCGTCTGGAAACGGGCTTGCGCCAGGCCCTGTCGGAGCAGCAACTGCTGCTGCACTACCAGCCGAAGTATGCGCTCGGCAGCGGGCGCATCATCGGCGCCGAAGCGCTGGTGCGCTGGCATCACCCGCAGCACGGCATGATCCCGCCCGCCGAATTCATCCCCCTGGCCGAATCGACGGGCCTGGTGGTGCAGGTGGGCGAATGGGTCTTGGAAGCGGCCTGCGCCCAGGCGCAAGCATGGAAGCTGGCTGGCCTGCCTCCGATCCGCCTGGCCGTCAACGTTTCCGCGCGCGAATTCACGGCAGCCTTGCCCGCCAGGGTGGCGGCGACCCTGGCCCGCTACGGCCTGGAAGCGGCCTGGCTGGAACTGGAAATCACGGAAAGCACCCTGATGCACAACATCGAGAGGGTTATCGCCATCATGGACCGCATCACGGCCCTGGGCGTGGCCCTGTCGCTGGACGACTTCGGCACCGGCTATTCGAGTCTGTCCTATTTGAAGCGCTTTCCCATCGATACCCTGAAAATTGACCGTTCGTTCACCACCGGCATCCCCACCGACGCCAGCGACTGCGCCATCGCCAGCACCATCATCAGCATCGCCCAGCAGCTGCACCACAAGGTGATCGCCGAAGGCGTGGAAACGGCCGAGCAGCTGGCCTTCCTGAAGAGTTCCGGCTGCGACGAAGTGCAGGGCTACCTGTTCTCGCGCCCGCTGCCGGCGAGAGAGTTCGAGCGCGCGCTGCGGGAAAACTGGGGCGTGTAGGTGTCTGCCCCAGCCCTTGCCGTTGGGGGAGTAAGGTCTGGACAGTACTAGCCATTGGTAAGCCAGTGACCTTTATGTATAATGCTGCCATCTGGAAGCGTGGCCGAGTGGTTGAAGGCACTAGTCTTGAAAACTAGCGACGGGTTACACTGTTCGTGAGTTCGAATCTCACCGCTTCCGCCAGGTAATAAAGAAACCGCCTTCGGGCGGTTTTTTATTGCCTGGCGGAAGCGAGCAGGGCGCCTGCGCGCCCTGCGTGTGAGATTCGAAGGGCTGGGCCTACCGGCCCAGCCCGCCCCGAATCCTCCAACCGCTGCCGCTGCGCGGCAGCCTCGCGCGCCGAGGGTGCGCGTTCGTGGTTCTAATTAGCTTTTCGGCTGAGCCAACTTTCACAGAACCCGACGCATCAGTCCGTGTCTGAATTGCGGACCTGACCCTCGCGTCGGTGTTTGGCAGTGGGGTTCCCCTCTGCGCTGCTGATAAGTTACTATCTACTTTTTAAAGCGATGAAAAGTGTCGCTATACGAGCGGAAAATTTGAAACGAACCTTTGCCGAGAAACAAATCATCTGGTTTTTGGCGTGGTTGGCGGGCAATCGAACAATTAAGGATAAAAATTGAAAGACGAAAAAGAAATATTGTCCCTGACTGGACTGCGTTTTGTTGCAGCCTTTTATGTTTTTCTGTTCCATATCCATATTCGCTGGCCTATCTCAAGTCATTCTCTTGCGAAGAATGTTTTAGATCAAGGGGCCATTGGGATGAGCTTGTTTTTTATGCTTTCTGGCTTTGTGCTTGCGTATCGTTACGCTGATGGGCGCAGCACTTTAAAGGATTATTTGATTAATCGGTTTGCCAGAATATATCCAATATATGTAGTGGCTGCGCTAGTCACGTTGCCATGGATTGGAATTAATTTTGTGAACACTTCACTAGCCGATACATTAAAGTGGATCGGACAACTTGCACTTCTTGTCTTTTCAAATATTTTTCTTATTCAGGCATGGTTTCTCCAGTATTTTAGTCACTGGAATGATGGCGGTAGTTGGTCAATCTCCGTTGAAGCGTTTTGTTATGTCTTGCTTCCTTTCTTTCTGCCAAGCCTTTTGCAAGCCTCAATGAAGCGGTTATTCGTCATCGCCGCTGTCTGCTGGTTGTTGGCGGTGTTGCCAGGTCTGTCTGCCGCACTTTTTAGTAGCCCGTCTAATGGTGTCTTTTATTCGATGCCAATCTTTCGTTTGCCTGAGTTTTTGATTGGAACATGTACATACCTAGCCATCCGCCTCGGATTTAAATATCGATTTGGAGCGGTGCTTCAATTAGCTGTGCTTGTGACTTTTTTTCTTTATTTGGGAATTGCCGGACCGGAAATGCCACTTTATGTCGGGCACAACTGGATTGCTCTGCCTGTTATTGCTTTTATGATTTTCTCCTTATCGAATGACAGGGGGCTAGTTGCCTCGATTCTTGCTTCCCGATTTTTTGTCTGGCTGGGGAAAATAAGTTACTGTTTTTATTCTTTTCAAGCCCTAATTATCTTGTTGCTTATTAGCTATCACGATAAGTTGATTCAGGTAGCACCCGCGCTATCCAACAATAAATTATTGGCGATAGCAACGTTGGCAGTACTGGTGGTGCTGTCCGCATCTGGCTACTACCTTATTGAGGAGCCTGCACGACGGTGGATTAGGCGATACCGCAAGGAAAGGGCGATCCGCAAAGTTAACCTGCCAGCCACGTCTCTCGCTAGTTCGACCCCGTAACCCTCAACAACTACAGAGCCGACGTCCAGAGTGCGATGAGCCAGTCAAAACAAACCTGCCACCACCTGCCACCCCGTCAGATATGGCGTTGATGACGGTCAATCGCTGTGGGTAACCACACAGCGCTGACCCTCTTATCAGGGACGCGGCTGGCCTTGATCGTTGCCCACTTCTTATGCAGTACCTCGACGGGGTGGTCGGTAATGATGGCTGACCCGTCCGGCTTGCGGTATTTGCGGATGGCGTAGTTAATAATGAGCGCCCTAAGGACTGAGAAGCTCTGATTGGCTTGGGCTGATGCTGGCCCGTTACCGCGCAGACCGTGATTCTTAATCTCGTTGAACCGCTTTGTGACTGCCTCGCGGCTGATGCTCGCTACAGGCTTCTTGAGCCACGGCTCAAAGGTTGTGGTCACATGGCGTTCGATCTCGCCCTTGCTGCTGTCCTTTAGCTGGCAGTCGCGCATATACGCATCGGCCACGCCGCGCAGCGATACCATCTCGGCTGCTCGTTCCTCGCAACGTCTCGCGGGGCGATACCCTTCTTCATGTTGCGGAGATGTTCCTTTGCATCGTCGCGGGCTTGGGCAACGGTGAACACGCCATGCGCCCGATGGTGATGCGTGCCTCCTTGCCGTTGCTTGCGGAACGAAATTTTTTTGTAACTCATTGATATAAATGAGAAATTTTGAAGACTTGAAAACTGGCGACAGGTTAAACGTTCGTGAATTCGAATCTGACACGCAGGTATTCTGCGCGCCCTGTGTGTGAGATTCGATGGGCTGGGCCTACCTGGCCAGCCCGCTCCGAATCCTCCAGATGCTGCCGCTGCGCGCCGCAGGCGCGCGTTCGTGGTTCCAATCAGCTTTTCGCTGAGCCAGTTTTCACAGTACCGACGCATCAGTCAGTGTCTGAATGGCAGACCAGACTCAAGTGCATTTTGTGGCAATTCCAACAACATCACCCCACCAGCATGGTATATAACGAATACATGTCACTGCATGTGTGACGCACAGAACCGGCGAGTGTTGTGCTCGCCCGGAAACCTTATAAGGAGACCGCTATGCCAAAATACGTTATTGAGCGTGATATTTCCGGGGCCGGGAAGTTGTCTGAGCAAGAACTTCAAGCCATTTCGCGGAAGTCCTGCAGTGTCTTAAACAAGATGGGGCCACAAATTCAATGGCTGCAAAGCTATGTTACTGGCGATAAAATCTATTGTGTTTACATCGCTGAAAATGAAGCGCAGGTTCGCGAACATGCCCAGCAAGGTGGCTTTCCTGCAAACCGCGTGTCGGAAGTCATCTCAGTCATTGATCCGACTACGGCAGAGTAGTTCCGCCGCCAATGTACTTGAGTCTCGTCCCTGGCGGAGCTTGACTCGGGCAGGGACGAGTTGTGCGTTACATGACCGTTTGGGAAGACGTTGACCGAGCGGAATGGGGCGAGAGTAACCATCAGTCCGCGTCATCACCGTATCGACTGTATCGAGCCTCTGACGAGTCGGCCTGCGTAGCTTTTGCGCCGAGCCGGCTTCTATGACGCCCAACGCATCCGTTCGTGTCCAAATGACGGAACTGCCCGTCGCGTTGGGGAATCTCAGGAGTTTGCCGGAATACCTGCGGCGCGTTGTGGCCTCTTGTCGACCGGCACAAACACTTCCCATTTATGTTGTATTGTCGGCTTTACGGTCCTGGCGCAACTCACAGCAACATTCGGTCCAGACAGGCCATGGCTCTTCGGCACCCATTTCACATGCAAAGGTAGCGCGCATTTCGTCACCAGAATCTTCCGGTTCGGCTCCAATACCTGCCACCGTGTGCCGTTTTTGGCATTTTCTGCTGCCATGAACTTGACTGCGGCCTCCCTGATCTCAAACAAGCCATGTATGTCACCGCGGGTTCTATCTTCGTCAAGCGTGGCAGCGATTGCCGAGGCGATGCCAGCGACAAGAAAAAAAGCGCCGGCAAGGGCGGCGCACATGCGTTGATTCCATCGTAACGGTAGCTGCATCTTTACACTCCTTGCCGAGGCTGTTTGATATCCCCCACCATGACGAATTCATGCCACTTCATCGCGCCTGAACATGAATTGTTGACGCTGAATGCCTTGCGTGACGAAGTCCGCATCGGGCGGGATTGTTTCCCAGAAAAAAACATGTTTAAAAATGGGGATTTTGTTGAATTTTTTCGAACGAAATATCCATCTGTTTTTCGTGAAATCGCTGTAACGGTCGCCCTTGAACTGTTTATGTACAGTTGTAAAAGGAAGCAACTTTTCCGCAATATCCGGGAAAGAATAATCTGGGTGGTTATCCTTGAATTTCTCGAAAATTCCAAATTGATCTCTGCAGATGACTTGAATGGCCGTTTCTGGCATGCGATAGCGCGGGGACCACAGGACATTCCAGCCTGATTCGATTTCATTGATGAATTTTACCAGGCGCGGCGTCATGATATAGGCGTCCGACTCGATATGGATGATTTTATCCACGCCTAATTCATTGGCCACCTTGACCGAGTGAAGAAAACTGCGCCACCAGCCAGGGTAGTCAGCCCCGCTTTGCCTTCCCAGGTTGTTGTCGAAGCGAATGATGAGATTTTTATCGTCATTCGAAGCCAGAGGGGCGCTATGGGAAACTGTCTTGATAATGTCGGCAGGCGGAAGAAATGGCGACCCATCGTCAATCATTATCTTCTTTACTGCATCGATTGGAATGTCTTTATAGTAATCGAGCCACCGTTGATACCGGCTTTCCCATGATGGTGCATCTTTTATAAAGCTGGTGCAGAATATAATGGCTTTCATTTGCTAAACACATTCCTTGTGTCGGAAAAAATACAGGTTATTCACGGATTATTAAAATTTTCAACTATTTTAGCAGATCGGAGGCGGTTTAATCACTGAACGGGCATGCCGGCAATGTGGCCGCTGGCAGCATGGCGCCTCTGGCGCGCACTCCTGGCGCCCCGTCACCGGTGCAGTATCATCCACATGCCGCGATCATCGCTGGTTATACTAGGTGCATGGCAGAGGTTTCCCATGCGCCATCTCCTTACACCCGTGAACCAATGAAAAACACCACTGTCGAATATCGTCATAACTTTCCTCTTGATCCGCTGGACGTTGTTCGCGTCTTCGATCAATCCGGCATCAAGCGGCCCACCAGCAACCTCCCGCGAATCGCGCGCATGTTTGCCGCGCCTTGTCTGGTGCTGTCGGCGTGGGTGGATGGCCAGCTTGTGGGGCTGGCCCGGTCGCTGACCGACCATGCGTATTGCTGTTATCTCTCGGATCTGGCGGTAGACAAGCAATACCAGGGCCTGGGTATCGGCAAAGCGCTTGTCCAGCGCACCCAGGCCGTCATCGGCGACGAAGTGTCCCTGATATTGCTTTCCGCCCCTGATGCCATGTCCTACTATCCGACGCTCGGTTTTGAACCTGCCGCCAATGCTTTTATCATTCGGCGCAAACATTAAGTGAGCGCTTCCAGGAACGCTTGTGCCCTTATGAAACCCGTCTACACCCTCGCCGAAGCCCTGGCGCAAGACCCCGCTCGCAGCGCCAAGACCCAGGCTCTTACCCTCGACAGCTCCCGGCCCCACATGGGCCTGAAAGGCAGGCACGGCCTGTTCGCCTCCGTAGAATGGTGGGAAAGCATCAAAGCCGGCCGCATCCAGACGCAAACGTTGACGGGCTGTATCGAGCGCACGTATTTCGCGGGCCAGGATAGCCGGCGCGGCGATCAAGTCAACAGCTTCACTTTGCGTCTGACCGATGGCTCGACAGTCGACGAGAGCATCTACACGCACCGCAAGCAGGACATCAAGCTGTTCGTGCCCGGTGCCACGGTGACGATGGTGTATGCGCTGGACGAACTCAAGGCACAGCCGGCGGCCGATGGCAGTGTCAATGTGGCGCGGACCGTGCTGGAGGTGTACTGCGTCTTTCCGCCACGCCAGCCATATGCATAGAATTGACCCCGGGCAAATTCCTCACTGAAATTCGTTTGACCGCCTCCCGCGTCAGGTCTAGAGTCGTCGAAGAGACCTCAACCGACTGCATCCCCACGCCATGGCCAAGCCCTTTCCCCTGAACCCCAAGAACCCCGAGCGCATCTGCTGGGGTTGCGACAAGTATTGTCCGCCGGACGCCATGCGCTGCGGCAATGGTTCCGAACGCACGCAGCATCCGGTCGAGCTGTTTGGCGAAGGCTGGAATGACTGGGGGCTGGCGGCGGCCGACAAGGAAGAGGATACGAAGACGCCTTGAGCCGGCGGTGGCCAGGCGGCACACTGCTTGTCAGCGGCTGAAACCTGGCGGAAACTGTCGATTCCGGGCTTGGTGCATGGGCAGACCTTCGGCATTCCCCATCTGAAACTAAAAAGGGCTGAGCTCTGTGCAACACAGGACTCAGCCCTTGGCTATTGGCGCACCATCACGCCGGCAGCAGAGGATTACATGAAGTGGTAGTTGGCGCTGATGCGGAAGTAGCGGCCTTGACCATTGTGCAACTGCGGATTGAAGCCTTCCACTGGGTAACGTGGATCATATGGCGCCTTGATATCAAACAGGTTCTTGATATTGAACGACAGGGTCAGATCCTTGAAGCCCGTGTAGGAGTACGCCATATTGGTCGTCGTCCAGCTCTTCACGTCGCAGCTGCTGATGTAGTTGCTATACTTCGGCAAACCACCGAGCCCATATGCCGACTTCGGCTGACCCACGCCGTACTGGCAGTATGGTTTCTCGTAGACCACATTGTTGTCGCTACGGCGCAGCAACGATACGGGACCGACGAAATCTACCGATGTCGTCAGCGAGTGGTCGCCACGGGTCCAGTTGACCGACAGGTTGCCGCGGTTCTTGGGATTGTCGCCGACCGAGGTGGCATAGTCGGACAGGCCGCCGTTCGCACCGGAGGTATCGGTTGCCACTTCGCCCGGACGTTCGGCGCGCTTGAAGCTCATCAGATAGCTCCAGTTCAGGTTGGCGGTCAGACGGCCCAGATCGCCCAGCGATTTGCGGTACGCCACTTCGAAATCGATGCCCTGCACTTCGGTGCTGCCCTGGTTCACATACGAACGGTTGACCTGGGAAATCGGACCGGAGTTAGGCACCACGTTGCCATTGGCATCGGTCACCAGATTGGCCGGATTGTTGTCGCGTACGACGCTGCCAGGGTAGCGGTCCTGGCGATCCACCATGTACTGCGCACTGAACAAAGCGGTTTCATCCACTTTCTTGATGCGGTAGTAATCGACCAGCACGTCGATTTCCTTGGTCGGCGCCAGAATCAGGCCCAGCGAGTAGCTCTTCGATGTTTCAGGGCGCAGATCAGGCGTGGCGGAGGACAGGCTGGAAATGCCTTTCTTGCAATCAGTTTTATCCGCGCCGGTGGCCGGATTGACGCCGTCCGGGCAGCGCAGCGGGTCAACCACGTTGCCAAACGACTGCACGCCGCCAGGCGAGACCTGGGTCAGCGCTGGTGCGCGGAAACCTTCGGCATAGGTGCTGCGAACGGCTACGCGGTCGCTGATGGTCCACTTGGCGCCGACTTTCGGCACGAAGTTGCCCTTCAGGTTAGGGTATTTGTCGTAACGGCCGGCAAAGTCCATTTCAAAGTATTTCGCAAACGGCGTGCGTACTTCGACGAATGTCGAGCTGACATTGCGTTGGCCATCGGCCATCGAGTTGGCCAGGCCGATGATGTCGCCGCGCTGCGTCGCCATGTCTGGCGTCAGGCCGATTTTTTCTTGACGGAATTCAGCGCCGAATGCCACGCCGACCTGGCCGCCGGCCAGCTGGCCAAATGCGGTACTCGCCTTGGCGTCGACTTGCGTTACCTGGGCAAAGCCGCGGTTTTCCAGGTCGCGCGTGACGCTAGGATCGGCATTGACCTGCGCCAGGGTCCAGTTCTGCGTCATGACCTTTTCCAGGGTCGGGCGATACAGCATGCCATTCGTGGTTTCTGTGCGTTCGGAACGGTTCCACAGTACGGCCGTTTCCCAATCCCACGCACCAGCCGTGCCGCGCACGCCAGCGAGCAAGCGATAGCTTTCGTTCAGATTGGAGGCGCCGCCCGGGGCGCTGACGCGGTAGCCGACAGCGGCGCGCTGTGTCGGGAATGGATTGTCAGGATGACCTACCGGCAAGATCATCTGGAACTGCTGCGGTGCGCCGTTGAGTTGATACACGGTGGTCGAAGCCGTGCTGCGGAAGGCCGTCGGCACGCGCAGATAGGTGCGCTCCGAACGGCTGTAGCCGGCTTCGGCAAAGGCGGTCACGTCGTCATTGATCTCGAACGTGGCGCGCGACAGCACGTTGGCGTCCTTGCCGGCGCTTTGCACTTCGGCGTAATCGTCGATGTTGAAGTTGCAGAAGGTGCGTCCCACCAGCGTGTCGCTTGCCAGCATGTTATGCGCCGCCATGTTGCCGGTGATTTGCTGCGACGCCGGGCAGTCCAGGCGGTTGATGATTTGCGCGCGCTGGGCGTAGGTGGTGGCGAAGTTCTTCGTGCCAGGCTTCGTTTCAGCGTAGAAGAAAGGCGACGTGGTCAGGCTGCTGGAGAAAGGGTTCAGGCGGCCGTTGATGTCGGCATACATGCCTTTCTCGACGTCATTTTCGTTCTTGATGATGGTGCTGTCGCGCTTGGCTACGTCAAAGCTGACGAAGGCATTGAAGCGGTCCTTGCCAAAGCCGAAGATACCGCTGGCGCTCTTGCGGGCAAATTCGCCGTCGTCGTTGGCGCTGATGCTGGCGCTCATTTCGGCGCCAGTGTACTTGGTTTTCGTAATGAAGTTGACGACGCCGGCGATGGCGTCGGAACCGTACACGGCCGATGCGCCATCCTTGAATACTTCGACGCGTTCGATGGCCGAGACGGGAATGCTGTTCAAGTCATAGACGGCCGATTTTCCCTGATTCGGGTCGGCATAGGCGGATGCGGTGATACGGCGGCCATTGAGCAAAATCAGCGTGGAAGACGAACCGAGGCCACGCATGGAGGCGGTTGCCGCACCGCGGGCAAAGCCGCCGTCGGTCACGTCCACCGACGAGCCCGAGCCGAAGGCAGGAATCGAGTGCAACAGTTCGGCCACAGTATTGGCGCCGGTAGCGGCAATCTGCTTGGCATTCAAGGTCTGGATAGGCGAGGAGCCTTCTTTTTCAGTGCGCTTGATATTCGAACCGGTCACCAGGACTTTTTGCAATGCCGGTTCTGCCGGTGCTTCCTGGGCAAACGCCATATGGGATGAGGACAATGTCAATGCGACAGCGACGACGCTGCGCTTCAAAACAAACTTCTTAGTCAATTCACTTCTCCGTACGAGTCATTCTCAGGACCCGTTATATGTGAAAAACTGTTGAAACAAGCACCTTGCGATGGGCACGCGCCTGCCAACTCGATCTAGTTTGACCGTTCAATTGCAGTCATTTTTTGTAAAATGTGATATTCATTTTACCTAGAAGACACATAAAAACATTTCCATATAGGAAATGTCAATTTTATCTATCACTGTTGCTCTTATTTACAACAGTAAAGATTTTCTTTACAAATGGATGCTGCTGAAATTTCCGTGTTTTCGGAAGATGATGATCGGAAGGAAACGCGCGCAACGTGAGGCAACGAGGCGGTGGGCATGAGAGAACATGCCGCTCCAGACGGGAATGCCATGCTTCAAGGCGATTGCCTTGTTGGTAATTCATGCATGGAGGAAATTGTCAACAGGCGTTTTTTTGATAACGGTGGCGTGGCTGTCGCCAATACGCGAAATCGTCATGCTCGACAGCACGAGTGGCGGCGGGAAATACGATGGAGCTGCGCATGACAGGGGACGACGAAAGCGCTGCGACGGCGTCCCTTGCTGTCAGTTGAGCACGAACTCCAGCACGTCGTCGCCATACTTGTCCGTCTCGCCCGTCGCCGTCCAGCCCAGGTAGCGGTAAAAGCCGTAGGAGCGCGAGGCGGGGTCGCTGGAGCAGCCGAGGAACAGCCGCTGGTGGCCCTGCGCGCGCAGCTCGGCCATCACCAGTTCCAGCAAGGTCTTGCCGATGCCTAAGCCTTCGAATTCCGGCAGCAGCGCCAGGACGATGATTTCGCCCGTGTCGCGCTCGCCAAAGCAGTAGCCGGCCAGCTGGCCGTCGTGATGGCAGACCTGGCCGGGCAGGCTGCCCGAGCGCATCATATCGGCCCAGGTGTCGGCCGTGATGCCCACTTCCGCCAGGCGTTCTTTGGAAACGGCGTTTTGCCGCGTCTTGCCGCGCAAGGCGATGAAGGCCGCGGTATCTTCCGCCCTGGCTGCATGGAAAGTAATTGATGTTGAATGTGTCGTCATGTGTAAGTGAATTATTCGATGGTATTGAAGGATTTACTCCCAGGATTTGCGCATGGATTGCGCATGGCGCTGCCAGTCAACGACGTTGGTATGTTCGATGGCTTGCTGGCCTGGATTGCCGCTATCGATCTTTTCATCCTTGACGATGACCAGGTCGTTTTTATCGTTCAATCCATATTCCCGGTAGCGCTCGCAATCCTGTGCGCGCCGGGCGACGGTGATTAACTTGTTAGCCTGCCACTTATAGCTGTCTTCATAAAAGCATTGCGCCGCGCAGCCGCAATTGGCGATGCCGCCTTCGATTCTTTGCTCGGCGATGCTGATATCGAAATTCGGAATGGCCGATAAGGGTTTGTTGAAACTGTATTGTTTTGCTTGCGCATCCCACAGCCACACGTCGGAACAGCGGATGCGCCCCTGGCTATCCGTATAGCCAGTGACCCACAGGTCGGCATGGCCGTCGAAATTCATGTCGGCCAGCAGCGCGTGCAAATTGCCCGTGCCGCTGCTGCTGCAACTGCCAGTCATCCACTGCTTGCCGATTTTCAGCTGGTAGGTTTGTTTTTCATCGTGATTGACATAGCGGATATCGGCCGCTTGCCGTACTTTTCCTGTCGCGGCTTTGTCCAGATGCAAGGTGCCGCCATAAGCCGACGTGGCAATCAGGGATAAAAGCAGAACAATCAATTTCATGGCGTTATTCTTCGGGCACAATGCCCCGATTGCATCAGGTGGAGAATGATCATAACGCAGGATCTGGGCAATGCGCCACACCATACCCTATCGTGCATTCTGCCTGCAACAGTGCTGTGTACAATGCCAAAAATCCCCGAACAAGGAATCTTCATGACTGTTTCCAGTGCATCTTTTAATGAAGCGGGCATCCTCGCTTATAACGACGGCAATTACGCCGAGGCCTTTAAACAATTCGATGCCGCGGCATACACTGGCGATCCCGCCGGCCAGCATTTATTGGCCAGCCTGTATTACCAGGGCCATGGCGTGACGCAAGACTTGCCGAAAGCGGTGGAATTGTTCACGGCGGCCGCGCAGGCGGGCTTTCCCCCGTCGCTGGCCAACCTGGCCCTGATGTATGCAAGCGGCGACGGCGTCGCGCAAGACATGGCGCAATCGCTCGCGTACGGACGCCAGGCGGCCGAGGCGGGCGATGGCCAGTCGCAATTCAACCTGGCGCAGGCCTACCGCAAGGGTATTGATGTACTGCAAGACTACGCCGAGGCGGCCTTCTGGTACAAGCAGGCGGCCGAAGCCGGTTCCCTGTCGGCGCAGAACGAATACGGCTTGCTGTACGCGCAAGGGCAGGGCGTGGAGCTCGATTACGTGCAGGCGTACGCATGGATCGCCATGCCGGCCGAGGCGGGCAGCACGCAATCGATCAAGAACCGCGACCAGTTGCTGGAGATCCTCACGCCGTCACAGCAGCAGGCGGCGCGCGCGCTGGCGGCCGAGTATGCGGCGCAATACGGCGTCAATCCCCACTGAACGACGATTTCGCCGGCACCTTGGTCAGCACGCCCGCCGCATCGAGTTCATAGCTGTCGAAATCGCGCGCCAGGAACAGTTCACCCGAGTAATGCAGCCGTGCTTCCGCTTCCAGCTCGGCCATGCCTTCCGCATTGTGATAGCGGGCGCTGAAGTGCGTGAGGATCAGATTCGGCAAGTGCACCGCTTCGGCAAACTGCGCCACGCGCTGCACGGAACTGTGCGTGGGGCCGGGTCCCACTTTTTGCAGCATGGCTTCCGTGTAGGTGGCTTCATGCACGAGTAGTTGCGCATCGGCACAGGCGTCCGTCAGCAAGGACGGCGTGTCGTTGTCGCCGCCGATCACCACGGTGGCGCGCTGCGTTTCCGTCTGGCGGAAAGCGGCGGCGCGCAAGACCGTGCCATCGTCGAGCAGCGCATCCTGGCCCGCCTGCAATAGCCCCCAGGCGGGACCGGGCGGCGCGCCGGCCGCCTGCAGGGCCGTCTTGTCCAGTTTCCATCTGCTTGTTTCCAGCGCAAAACGATACGCGACGCTCGGTGCGCGGTGCGACAGCGCGTGGCGCGAGACGGTCAAGCCCGCTGCTGCATGCACGACTGGCGCGCTGTCCACGTCGATGTGGATTAGCGGGTACGTCAAAAACAGTTCCGTGTGCAGCAGGGTCGCGTCGATCCAGGCCTTGATGGCGGCCGGGGCGATCAGCAGCAAGGGTTTCTTGCGCCCCGTCATCGAGGCGCTGGCCAGCAGGCCCGGCAGCCCATAGCTGTGGTCGCCATGCACGTGGGTGATGCAGATGCCCACCAGGTCGTGCACGGACAAGGGCAGGCGCTGCAGCCGGTGCTGTGCGGCTTCGCCGCAATCGATCATCCACCAGTCGCGGTTGTGCGTGGTTTGCAGGGCCAGCGACGTGACGTTGCGGTGGCGCGTGGGCACGCCGGAAGACGTGCCGAGAAAAGTCAGTTTGAACATGGGCGCATTATGCGGCAAGCCACCGCCGTTGCCAACGCGCCCGCCTTCAGCTTGCCAGCGGCGCGCTCAATTTGTCCTTGTAGATGCGCCCGTTCTTCATGATCAGCAGCAGGTTTTCTTCCGGCTGGGCGAGGAAATCGAGATTCTTCGCGGGGTCGCCATCGGCCACCAGCAAGTCGGCCAGCGCGCCTGCCGCCAGCTTGCCCAAGGCGCCCGGGTAGGGCGAGCGCTGGCCGGACAGGGCCAGCAGTTCGCCATTCTGCCCCGTCGCCTGCGCCAGCAAGGTAAGGGGATCGTAAAAGCGCGTGAGCTTGGCCAGCTGGCGGCCCTGCGTGGGCGTGTTTTTCGCGTTGAACAGGATATCCGTGCCCCAGCCCGTTTTGATGCCGTACTTTTGCGCCAGCGCATACGCTTGTATCGTACCTTCCGAGACGATGGCCTGGCTGGCCTTGCGCGCCGCGTCGGGATACACGTTTGCATCCGCGTCTTGCAGGAAAGGTTGCAGGCTCCACCACGTGCCCGTGTCGCGCATCATGCGCGCGGATTCGTCGTCGGCCAGCTGGCCGTGCTCGATGCTGCGCACGCCCGCGCGGATGGCGCGCTGGATGCCTTTCGGCGTGTAGACGTGGGTCATCACATACGTGCCCCAGTCGGCGGCCGCTTCCACGCCGGCGCGCAGTTCGCGTTCCGAATACTGCGTGCTGTCGAGCGGATCGTACATGGAGGCGACGCCGCCGCCGGCCATCATCTTGATCTGCGTCGCGCCCAGCATCAGCTGCTCGCGCACGCGGCGCAGCACTTCCGCTTCGCCGTCGGCGATCATGGCCATGCCCGCCGTTTCCGCCATGCCCAGCGGCGCGTTGGCCGCGCGCGGGATATCGGAACGCATGCGGAAGTCGCCATGGCCCGAGGTTTGCGAAATCATGGCGCCCGACGGGAAGATGCGCGGACCGTCGACGATGCCTTCATCGATGGCGCGTTGTAATGCAAACGCGGGGCCGCCGGGATCGCGCACGGACGTGAACCCCCGCAGCAGGGTGCGCCGCGCTTCCTGCGCCGCCACCAGATATAAATAGCCGACGTCGGACGTCATGGCCGTCACCTGGTTGATGGCGGCCAGCATGGTGTGCCAGTGGGCGTCGATCAGGCCCGGCATCACCAGCTTGCCCTGGCAATCGATCACTTGCGCGCCTTCGACTTTCTCGCCGGCCGGCAGCAGGGCGGCAATCGTCGCCCCCGTCACCAGCACGTGGATGCCTGCGCGGGGCGCCTTGCCCGTGCCGTCGAACAGGCGCAGATTGGTCAGCAACAGGGGGCGGTCGGATGCTTGCGGCTGCTGGGCAATAGCATTGCTGGTGGACAAGCCGATGAAGGGCGCCAGCATGGCGGCCGCGCCGCCGAGAAATTGCCGGCGCCGCATGTCCGCCATCACCCGCTGGTGCAGGATGGTGAAGACGGTGCCGCCGCAGTCGCAGGCGCGCGGCTTCAAGTCGCCCGTTTGCCAGGTGTCTGCCAGATGCTGCTCGTGTGCCAGGGCCATCGCGCCATCCTTTCATTGCTGCCGCGCCAGGAGCGTGACAGCAGATAAAGTTAATAATTAGTAACCATTGCCATTGAATGCCCGCAGCGGCGGCAAGTCAAGCGTGCACTTGCTTTGCGGAAAAAAATGTAGCATCGGCTTGCCAAACGGTACGCTTGCCCCGTGTTTCCTCCGTCACGACGGCGGCGCGTCGCCGGCCGTATAGTCGACGAAACCGTCGCGGCGGCAAAAGCTGGCCAGCTGCATGCCGGCCTGGCGCGCGATGCGGATGGCCAGCGAGGTGGGCGCCGAGATGGTGGCGACGAGCCCGATATGCATGCGCGCCGACTTGCGCACCAGTTCATAGCTGGCGCGGCTGGACAGGAAGACGAAGCCGTCGTGCATGGCGATGCGGTGTAGCGCCAGGTAGCCGATCAGTTTATCGAGGCCGTTATGCCGGCCCACGTCCTCGAACACTTTTACCACCGCACCCTCGGCCGTGCACCAGGCGGCCGCATGCACGCCGCCCGTCTTGTGCATCAGCTCCTGGTACGGCAGCAGCTCGCGCGCGGCGCGCCCGAGGATGGCGCTGCTGGCCACCAGCGGCGGCAGGGGCCGCGTAATCTTTTCCGGCACCAGGTCTAGCAGGGCCAGGCTTTCGATGCCGCACACGCCGCAGCCCGTGCGCCCCGTCAACGCGCGGCGGCGGGCCTTGAGCTTGATCAAATCGGGCTGCGCGATGGTCAGCCGTACTTCCGCACTGTCCGCGCTGCAGCACACGTCGAGGTCGTAGATGTCGCGCACGCTGCCGACGATGCCCTCCGTCAAGGTGAAGCCGACGGCGAATTCCTCGAGGTCGCGCGGCGTGGCCATCATCACCGCGTGGGCGATGCCGTTGTAGACGAGGGCCACCGGATATTCCTCGGCCACCATGTCGTGGCCCGCCGTGGCCACGCCCCCTTGGTGGCGCACCATGGGCACTTTTAGGAAACCGTCGCGTTCGATGGTGGTGATGTCGATGTCGCATTCCATGATTTTTCCTCCGGTTAATCGATCAGATAGCGGGGGCAGGGCCGTATCGAGGGCGGCAGCGGGTCGCCGTTCAATTCCAGCAGCGAGCGTTCCGTTTCGCGCGTCATGGCGTTCAGGGCCAGGCAGTTGGGCGCCAGGCCGAACGGTTCGGCGATCTGCTGCGCGATGGCTTCCAGCGCGAACAGGGTGTAGGCAACGAAGACGGAAATGAGGGGCGTGGCCACGCCGATGGCGTCCACCAGGCCCAACGGCAGTAAAAAACAATACATATAGACGGTGCGGTGCACGAGCACGCCATACGGATACGGAATCGGCGTGTTCTTGATGCGCTCGCAGCCGGCCACGGTGGCGGCCAGATCGTTGAGCTGCGTGTCGAGCATCCACAGCAGTTGCGTCTGGCCCGGCTGGCGCTGCACGGCCTCGTGCAGTATGGCGCGCACCGAATGGAGCACGGCGACGGGCTTGAAGTTGACGCCCTGCAAGCGCTGCACGTCCTCGGCCGGCAGGTAGCGCGCCAGGTCTTGCTGCGGGTCCGTCTGGCGCAGCTGATGCTTGAGCGCGTAGACGAAGGCGATCAGGCGGCGCAGCAGCAACTGGTGGTCCAGGCCGCTCGTTTCCTGCGGCAAATACGTGAGCGCCTGCGAAGCGAGGGCGCGCGCGGCGATCAGCAATTGCCCCCAGATATGCCGCGCCTCGACAAAGCGGGCATAGCTGGCGTTGTTGCGAAAGCCGAGAAAGATCGCCAGGCTGATGCCGACCATGGGGAACGGCGCCGTATCGAGCGGAATCTTGACGCCGAAGATGCGGCCGTCCGTCAGCAGGGCCAGCGAACTGACGACCAGCATCAGCAGCAGTTGCGGGATGATGGCTTGCAGCACCGAGCCGTTCCAGACGAACAGCATGCGAAACCAGTTGGTGGTAGGCCGAATGATCATGATCTGATGCCGATCAATGCTTGCGGGGCACGACTTTGCCCTCGAAGACGTAATATTGGAACAGGTTGTAGCCGATCATGATCGGCAGCATGGAGCCCATGCCGATCAGCATGAAGATCAACGTCGGCTCATCGGACGCGGCCGCCGCGATGCTCAGCTTGCCCGGGACGAGATCGGGGAAGAAGCTGATGGCCAGGCCCGCGAACGACGCCAAAAACAGCACGATGGCGCCGCGGAAGGGGCCACGCACGCCGTTCACGTGCACGGCCCACAGGATGTAAATAAACGCGCTGGCGGCGACGGCGGCCAGGGCCAGCAGCACGCCGAACACGCCCGGCTGCGCCCAGCGGTCGTGGCCGATGGCGCTGAAGACCATGGTGCCGGCAGACAGCACGATGGCGGCCGCGACTGTTGCCAGCACGCTGGTGGTCGCGTAGCGGCGCGCCGCCGCTTCCAGCTGGCCGCCCGTCTTCTTGATCAGGTAAGTACTGCCGAGCAGGCAATAGCCGGCCACCACGCCCAGCGCCGTGCAGGCCGTGAAGACCGCACTCAGCGGGCCCGGCTGCAAGCCCGTGATGACCTTGCCCAGCACCACGCCCTGCGCCACGGCGGCCAGCAGGCTGCCCACGCCGAAGACCAGGTCCCACAGGCGCTTGTTGCCGGCCGCATGGCGGAACTCGATCGAGGCGCCGCGCATGATCAGGCTGGCGATCAGCAGCATGATGGGAATGTACAATTGTTCCAGCAGGGTGGCGTAGGCGCTGGGAAAGGCGCCGAACAGGGCGCCGCCCACCACCACCAGCCAGGTTTCATTGGCGTCCCACACATGCTCGATCGACTGGAAGATCAGGTTGCGTTCCTGCTCGCGGCGCGTGAACAGGCTGAGGATGCCCACGCCCAGGTCGAAGCCGTCCGTGACCACGTAAAACACCAGCATCAGGCCGATCAGGCCGAACCAGGCATTGCCCAGCATGGCATGCGAATTGATATCCATTACATACTCCTTGATTGATGGGGGCGCATTTCAATACCCCGCGGCATGGGCGGCGTCCGGCAGGGGCAGCGCCACGTCCGGGCCTTGTTGCAGCCATTTCCTGGCAAATACAAAGAAAGTGACGAACAGCACGATGTAAAACACATAGAACATCAGCATGCTGCCGGCCACAGCGTGGGCCGCCACGTCGGAAACGGCGTCGCGCGTGCGCAGCAGGCCGTACACGATCCATGGCTGGCGTCCCACTTCGCGCACGATCCAGCCGCATTCGACGGCGATATACGGCAGCGGTATCGTCAGCACCCAGGCCAGCAGCAGCTTGCGGTTGCGCACGAACTCCTGCACCCGCCCACCCACCTTGCGCCAGGCCACAAAGGTCCAGAACGCCAGCAGCACGAACCATATGCCGATGCCGGCCATGGCGCGAAACGCGTAGTACAGCAGCGGCAGCGCGGGCGGCTGGTCTGCGCGGGCGATGTCGGCCAGGCCCGTGATCTTGCCCGTGGCGCTATGCGTGGCGATCACGCTGAGCATGCCGGGCACTTCGAGCGACCAGTCGTTCTTCTGCTCCGTCTGGTTGGGCCAGGCCAGCAGGGACCAGGCCGCCCCTTCGCCATCGGGGTTCGTGTGCCAGTGGCCTTCGATGGCTGCGCCCTTGGCGGGCTGGGTCTTGAAGACGTCGACGCCGCTCGAATCACCGAGCCACACTTGCAACGGTGCGATGACCAGCAACAGCATCAGCGCCAGCTTGAACGAGCGGGCGAAGAAGGCCGGTTCGCGGCGCTTGAACATATACCAGGCGGAAATGCCGGCGATGACGATCAAGCCCGTTTCCACGGCGGCCACCCACATGTGGCCCACGGCCCAGGCCATGTCGGGATTGAAGATGGCGGCCACGTAATCGGTGACGATGATCTTGCCATCAAGCACGCGCACGCCGGCCGGCGTCTGCATCCAGGAATTGGCGACCATGATCCAGAACGAGGAAATGCTGGAACCGAGCGCCACCATGCCGGTGGCAAACAGGTGCACGCCCTTCGGTACGCGGCCCCAGCCGAACATCATGACGCCGATGAAACCCGCTTCCAGCATGAAGGCCATGGCGCCCTCGAAGCCGAGGATGTTGCCGATGAACTGGCCCGAATGGTGCGAGAACGGCGCCCAGTTGGTGCCGAACTGGAATTCCAGGGGAATCCCGCTGACGACGCCGACGGCAAAGTTGAGCACCAGCAGCTTGCTCCAGAAGCGCGCGTGGCGGTAGTAGACGGGGTCGCTGGTGCGCAGCCACAGCGCCTCGACGACGAACAGGAACAGCGACAGGCTGATCGTCAATATGGGCCACAGGATGTGGAAGATGGCCGTCATCGCAAATTGCGCGCGCGACAGGTCCAGGGTATCGAAACCGAACATGGCGTTCTCCTGATCAGCTGAGGGCGGCCGACGGCGCCAGCAGCACGGGGATGGATTTGAAGGTCGGCGTGCGCGAGCCTTCGCCCACGCTGCCCAGCGGCACCAGCGGATTGGTTTCCGGGTAGTAGGCCCCAATGCAGCCGCGCGGAATGTCGTACTCGACCAGCAGGAAGCGGTCGGCGCGGCGTTCGATGCCGTCATGCCACACGCCGATCAGGTCGACCCAGTCGCCGGCCGCAAAACCCAGCATGGCCAGGTCGTCCTTGTTGATGAAGACGACGCGGCGCTGGCCGAACACGCCCCGGTAGCGGTCGTCCATGGCGTAGATCGTCGTGTTGTACTGGTCGTGTGAACGCGTGGTCATCAGCACCATCAGGCGCTCGCCATATTGCTGGCGCGCGCGGTGGATCGGCGTATCGCGTTCCACGGCGTTGACGAGGAATTGCGCCTTGCCGCTTGCCGTCTTCCACACCCGTTCGCGCGAGGCGATTTCCAGGTGGAAGCCGCCCGGCTTGGCCACGCGCAAGTTGTAGTCGAAAAAATCGTCAAAGACTTGCTCGATGGAATCGCGCAGCAGCGCATAGTTGCCGGAATAGCGCAGCCAGTCGATCTTCTCGCTACCGATTGTCGCTTGCGCCATGCCGGCCACGATGGCGATTTCCGAGCGCAGATTGGGCGAGGCGGGCTGGTTCATGCCGAACGAGATGTGCACCATGCTCATCGAGTCTTCCACCGTCACGCCCTGCGCCACGCCTTGCTGCACGTCGATCTCCGTGCGTCCCAGGGTGGGCAGGATCAGCGCATCCTTGCCGTGCACGAGATGGCTGCGGTTGAGCTTGGTGGCGATGTGGACCGTCAGGTCGCACGAGCGCAGCGCATCCCAGGTGCGCGGCGTGTCCGGCGTGGCCATCGAGAAATTGCCACCGAGGGCGACAAACACTTTCACCTTTTTCTCCAGCATGGCCTCGATCGTGCCGACGGCGTCGTAGCCGTGGTGGCGCGGCGGTTCAAAACCGAAGACCAGGCCCAGGCGGTCGAGGAATTCCTTGGTCGGCTGTTCCTCGATGCCCATGGTGCGGTCGCCCTGCACGTTCGAGTGGCCGCGCACGGGGCACAGACCCGCGCCGCGCTTACCGATATTGCCGCGCATCATCATCAAGTTCGACAGGATTTGCACGGTGGCCAGCGAATTCTTGTGCTGCGTCACGCCCATGCCCCAGGTGGCGATGACGGCCTTGCCTTTGATATAGATCTGCGTCAACTCTTCGATCTTGTCGCGCGCCACGCCCGATTCGGCCAGCAGCAAGTCCCAGCTTTCCGCGCGCAGGTCGGCGGCGAAGGCGTCGAAGCCGCTCGTGTGTTCGGCGATGAAGGCGCAGTCGAGCACGCGCTCCTGGCCGTGGGCGACGGCGTCATCATCGAGCTCGACGACGCGCTTGGCCATGGCCTTGATCAGCGCGAAGTCGCCGCCCAGGGTGGGGCAGATGAACAGCGAACAGATGTTCGTGCTGCCGCCCGTCAGCATTTCCAGCGGATGCTGCGGGCTGGTGAAACGCTCCAGGCCCCGTTCGTGCAGCGGGTTGATGGAAACGATGGTGGCGCCGCGGCGCGACGCTTCGCGCAATTCGCCCAGCATGCGCGGGTGGTTGGTGGCCGGGTTCTGGCCGAACAGCAGCAGGGTGTCCGCATGCTCGAAGTCGTCCAGCAGCACTGTGCCCTTGCCGATACCCACCGTTTCCGGCAAGCCGCGGCTGGTCGCTTCGTGGCACAGGTTGGAACAGTCGGGGAAGTTATTCGTGCCGTAGGCGCGCACGAACAGCTGATACAAAAAGGCCGCTTCGTTGCTGGCGCGGCCAGATGTGTAGAAGGCGGCCTGGTTCGGGTCGTCCAGCGCGTGCAAATGGTGCGCCACGAGGGCGAACGCATCGTCCCAGGCTATCGCCTGGTATTTGTCGCTGGCCGCGTCGTACACCATGGGGTCCGTCAGGCGGCCATGTTGTTCCAGATCATAGTCCGACTGCTCCATCAATTCCGTGACCGTGTGCTCCTGGAAAAACTCGGGACGCACGCGCTTGCTCGTCGATTCGGCGGCCACGGCCTTGACGCCGTTTTCGCAGAATTCAAACGTCGACGCGTGTTCGCGGTCGGGCCAGGCGCAGCCGGGACAGTCGAAGCCGTCGGGCTGGTTTTGCTCGAACAGCGAACGGTAATTGCCCGCGCTGACTTTTTCCTTGAACAGATTGATGGCCACGTACTTGAGTGCTCCCCAACCGGCCGCGGCATGGGTATAGGGCGCGATGCGCGCGTCGGACTTTGGCTTGCTCATGATGACTCTCCTGGTGATATGCGATGGGACAATCACATGGTAGGGGCGGCGGACCGCGCCGTAGGCGCACAGTTCCGGACAAAAAAACAGAGTACAGATGGGCATGCGCCGATTTGCATCGCACCCGCCATGCCGCTGACTTATGATGCAAACGAGGGAAGTGCATTGCGCATTTCCAGCCTTCAACGAGGAACAATATGCAACAGAAAGAAGGAATCGACGCGGCACTGATAGCGCTGCTGGCGCTGCTGTGGCAGGCGCGCCAGGAGGCGCCCGATAAACCGTGGTCGCTGGCCAAACTGGCCAAGCGGGCAGGGGTACAGATGAGCACTTTGTTGCGCCAGCTCAATGCGCTGTCCAGCGCGGGACTGGTGAACGTGACGACGGCGGAGAGCGGTGGCGGCAGCGCACTGCTCAGCGAAGCGGGGGCGCAGCTGTGCGCCAGCGTGTTCGCGCCGCCGCCGGCAGAGTAAAGCCGCATCTGTACTCTATCGCCCGGCGCCGGACTGTACCTGCTGGCCTGGCCCCATTCGCCCTATGCTACGTCCTGACGAATGCACATCAAGGGGGAAGCACAATGAACACCATCCTGTATCCGCAGCCAGCACTCCGGCAGCCAGGCCATATCGCGCCGTGCGTGGACATGCTGGGCCGTCCCCTGACGGACTTGCGCATTTCCGTCATCGACCAGTGCAACTTCCGCTGCACCTATTGCATGCCGGCCGAGCTGTACCCCAGCGATTACCCGTTTCTGCCATCGAGCGAGCGCCTGTCTTTCGACCAGATCGAGACGATGGCGCGCGCCTTCGTGCGCCTGGGCGTGGATAAAATCCGCATCACGGGCGGCGAACCGCTGCTGCGCAAGAACCTGGAACAGCTGATCGAGATGCTGGCGAGACTCACCACGCCGGACGGGCGCGCCGTGAGCATCGCGCTGACGACGAATGGCAGCTTGCTGGCGGCCAAGGCGCGCTCGCTGAAGGAGGCGGGCCTGGACCGGGTCACCGTCAGCCTCGACAGTCTGGATAATGGCATCTTCCAGCGCATGAACGGCGTCGACTTTCCCGTCGAGAAAGTGCTGCACGGGATTGAGGTAGCGCAAGCCGTGGGCTTGCATCCCGTGAAGGTCAACATGGTCGTGCAGAAAGGCGTCAACGACAGCCAGATCGTGCCGCTGGCGCGCCACTTCCGCCACACGGGCGTGATCCTGCGCCTGATCGAATTCATGGACGTGGGCGGCATCGGCGCCTGGTCGCGCACGCACGTCGTCACGTCGGACGCGGCGCGCGCGCTGATCGCGGCAGAATTTCCCCTTGTATCGCTGGGCGAAGGCAAGCCGATCTCGCATGAAACGGCCAGCCGCTACAGTTACCTCGATGGCGGCGGCGAAGTGGGTTTCATTTCCAGCGTGTCGCAGCCGTTCTGCGGCGACTGCAGCCGCGTGCGCGTCTCGTCCGATGGCAAGCTGTTTACCTGCCTGTTCGCCCACGACGGCCTCGACCTGCGGCCCCATCTGGATACCGAGCAAGGGCTGGAAACCGTGCTGCGCCGGCACTGGCAACGCCGTGGCGACCGCTACTCGGAAGTGCGCGGCGCGCTGGCCCAGGCCGGCGGCGCCCAGCGCAAGCAGTATCCCACCGTGCGCATGTCGCTGGTGGGCGGGTGAATGGTCTACAAAAATTCGGTGATCAGTTTGCCGAGCAGAATAATGGCTTGCTCGACCTCCACGCTCCACGGATAGCTGTAGTTGAGGCGGATGCAATGCTTGTAAGCCTGGCTGACGGAAAACATGCGCCCCGGACCCACCGTGATCCGGCATTCCAGTGCGCGCCGGTACAGCTGCATGGAGTCCACGTTGCCCGGCAGTTCCACCCACAGCACGTAGCCGCCCTGCGGTTGCGAGACTTTGGTGCCGGCGGGAAAGAAGCGCAGCACGGCGGCGGCCATGATGCGCGCCTGCTGGGCGTAGGCCTTGCGGGTGCGGCGCAGATGCTGTTCGTAGCCATCGTTCTGCAGGTATTCGGCGATGGCCAGTTGCGGAAACGAGGACGTGGCCAGGGTGTTGAGGAACTTGAGTTCCTCCACCTTGCCCCGGTAGCGCCCGGCCAGCGCCCAGCCCACGCGCTGGGCCGAGCTGAGGCTCTTGGAAAACGAGGAACAGTGCAGCACCAGGCCCTTGCGGTCGTACGACTTGAGCGAGGACGGGTGGGCGTCGCCGTAATACAGCTCGTTGTAGACGCCGTTTTCGATGGCGGGCACGTCGTGCTGTTCCAGCAGCTGATACAGCGCGCGCTTGCGCTGGTCGGACATCTGGAAGCCCAGGGGATTCTGGAAGTTCGGCATCACCATGACGGCGGCGATCGGTTGCCGGGCCATGATGTCGGCCAGCGCTTCGATGCTGATGCCGTCGTACGGATCGGTGGAGATTTCCACCACCTTCATGCCCAGCCGTTCTACGGCCATCAGCATGGCATAGAAGGTGGGCGACTCGACGGCGATGGTGTCGCCCGGCCTGGCCACGGCTTGCAGGCACAGGTTGATCGCTTCCGTGGCGCCCACGGTGACGATGATTTCGTCGGGATCGACGGCCAGGCCGTTTTCCATGTAGCGGCGGGCGATTTCGCGGATCAGCTGCGGGTTGCCCGGCGGCAGGTCGTCCGTCATGTTCCACTCGCGGTTGCGGCGCGCCACGGCGCCCGCGTATTGGTTGATGCGTTCCCAGGGAAACAGCGAAGGGTCGGGGTAGGGCGAGCCCAGCGGGATGGCGTCGTGCAAGCCGATCGAGCGCAGGGTCGACAGCACCAGGCGGCTGACGTGCACTTCGGCAGGCACGGTGCTTGGCTGGGAGGCTTGCATGCACAGGTCGGCCGGCTGTGCATCGCCGTCGGCGCGAGGCCGCACGAAGTAGCCGGACTGGGGCCGGCTTTCGATCACGCCCATGCTTTCCAGCTTGACGTAGGCGCGCAGCACCGTGGTGATGCTCAGCTTGTGCTGCTGGCTGGTCTGGCGCACGGAGGGTATGCGTTCGCCGGGCAAGAGCACGCCCTTGGTCACCAGTTGCTCGATGTCGCTGACGAGCTTTTCATACAATTTCATTGGTATCCATTCTTGAATCTTGCTCTACGTCATTGCATTATCGTCCAATTCATGACGACCTATAGTTACAGTTATCGCATGTTGCCTAAATGAAACTCCCAGGCTGCACTTCTGGTTTAATATTCATAGAGAAAACTAAAAGAGGAACATCTGTCATGGCAATTCCACAAAGCATGCTGTCTGTCGTCGCGCGCGACGAAGTGCATTTGCAGTTCAATGTGAAGGCCGGCGTTAAACCGGAGCAGCTGTTCAGGGTGTTGGGCAAACTGTGGGAATCCCAGGTCACGGGCATCCTGGATCCCACCCTGAACCGCCACCATCAGTTAACAGGCGGCACGGCCAATGTGGTGCTGGGATTCAAGCCCGAGCTGTGGCGCGCCGCTTGCCCCGGCTGCGTGCCGGACAACATGGCATCGTTCGCGCAAGACCTCGTGGGCGCCAATGGCAAGACGGCGCCGGCCACCCAGCACGATTTCTGGGTCTGGATCACGCAATCGAACGCGGCCACCCTGTACGACAGCATGCGCACGACGCTCACCTTGCTGAGCCCTTACGCCGATCTGGCCAGCGAGCAGGTGTGTTTTCCGTATCACAATAACGTGACCTTCGACGGCTTTGCCGACGGCGTCGCGAATCCGAATCCGTTCCGCGCCAACGGCGTGGCCATCATCCCGGACGGCGAGGCGGGCGCGGGCGGCTCCACCGTGCTGCTGCAGAAATGGCGCATGGACGTGGAGCGCCTGCGCGCCTTGCCCGTGCACGCGGCGGAGCAGGTGTGGGGCCGCACCAAGGCCGGCAGCCACGAATTGTCGCCGCTGCCCGTCGATTCTCACGTGGGCCGCAACCAGTTTATCCGCGATGGCGAGGAAGTCGACATCGTGCGCCGCAATGCCAATTACGCCAATGCGACCGAGGCGGGCGTCATGTTTGTCGGTTTCTGCAAGGACATCACCGTGACCATGGGCATGCTGCGGCAAATGTACGGCGTAGGCTATGATGGCGTCACCAAGACGGACAGGCTGCTGGATTTTTCCACGGCGCTGTCGTCGGCGATCTATTTCGTGCCCAGCATCGACGCCTTGCTGGCCGTGGGTATTTCGCCGGCGGATCCCGGCTAAGGGCCGCCCCGGCGGCCCCTATTTTTACTTAACTAGGAGTTTTCCATGCGTATTCGTCCCGCCACACTGCTGTCCACCCTGATAATGGGCAGCGCCGTCTTCAGCGCTTCCGCTTCCGCCGTCGGCCTGGGTTTCCTGGCCGATACGCCGATGGCTTACCTGAACAAGAACGACAAGCCCGTCTTCGTGAAAGCCGTCACCGACGTGCTCAACGACAAGAAGGATGGCGAAACCGTGCAATGGAGCAATGAAGGCTTGCGCAATTCCGTGCGCATCGCCGCCGACATCACGGCCAGCGACACGGAAAAGACGGACGTGCAAACGTGCCGCAAGGTGCAGGTGGGCTTGAACGCCAAGGGCCAGGAACAGACCCTCAAGCTGAAAGTCTGCAAGGCTGGCACGGCCGCGTGGAAAGTGGCGAAGAGCTGATCGTCCGTGTTTTCCTTGCCGGTCCTGCGCCGGCAAGGTGACGACTTTCTCATAGGTGAGTCTGGCAGCGGTTAGAATCACGTTTTACCCTTACTTTTCTCACCTGCATGCAGCAAAGTCGCCTCCTGTTCTTCCGCCTGGCCGGCCAGTTTCGCCGCTATGGCGCCATCGTTGCCGCCACTTTGCTGGCCGTGGGCGTGGCGTCCGCCACCGATGTGTTGTTAATCCGCCAGTTGCAAAACGTCGTCGACGCCATGCGCACGACGGCCAGCACGCAGGTCGCGCCCGTGTCCGGCGTGATGGGCATGCTGCAGGGCTGGGTTGATCGTTTCTTGCCGGCACAGGCGGGACAGGTGGATCTGTGGGTGATTCCCGCCACCATCCTGGGCCTGGCCGTGCTGCGCATGGTGTCGAGCTTTGCCGGCGATTACGGTTCCGTCTGGCTATCGAGCCGGGTGCAGGCCGATTTGCGCGAAAAGATGTTCGCCACCATCATGCGCCTGCCCAGCCGCTTCTTCGATACCACCACCACCAGCCTGACGCAGTCGCGCGTGGCCTTCGACGCCAGCCAGGTGTCGCAGGCGGGCTTGAACGTGCTCAACGTGATGGTGCGCGATTCCGTCGCCACCATCGGCTACCTGATTCTGCTGTTCAGTATCGACGTGAAACTGGCCCTGTTCTGCATGGCATCGATGCCCATCGTCGCCATCGTCGTGACCCTGGCGGGACGGCGCATGCGCCACCTGAGCAAGAGTTCGCAGCAGGCCGTGGGCGAGCTGACGTCCGTGCTGGACGAAAGCATCGGCGGCCAGCGCGTGGTGAAAATCTTCGGCGGGCAAGACTATGAACAGGCGCGCTTCGGCAACGTCGTCAAGCGCAACCGCCAGCTGGCCGTCAAGCACGCGGCCACCTCGGCCATGAATTCCGGCTTCATCATGATGCTCGTCGGCATTACCCTGTCGTCCGTGATCTATTTCGCCATGCTGCGCGCGCAAAGCGGCGCCATCACGCCGGGCGCTTTTGTTGCCTTCATGGGCGCGCTGATGGCCATGCAGTCGCCGATCAAGAACCTGACCAAGATCAATGAGCCGCTGCAGCGGGGCCTGGCTGCGGCCGAGTCCGTCTTCGGTTTGATCGACACGCCGCTGGAACCGGACCCGGGCACCATCGCCCCGGCCACCGTGCAAGGCAATCTGTCTCTGCAGAACGTGCACTTCCGCTACAACAGCGACGATCCCGATGCGCCCACGGCCTTGAGCGATATCACGCTCGACATCCGCGCCGGCGAAACGGTGGCCCTGGTGGGCGGCTCCGGCGGCGGCAAGACGACCTTGCTGGGCTTGCTGCCGCGTTTCTATGACGTCAGCGGCGGCCGGATACTGCTCGACGGCGTCGACGTGCGCGACTACGCCTTGCTGGCCCTGCGGCGCCAGTTCGCCCTCGTCAGCCAGGATGTGATCCTGTTCAACGACACGATGGCGGCGAATATCGCGTATGGCGACCCGGCGCCGGACATGGCCCGCATCGAAGCGTCGGCGCGCGCCGCGTATGCGCACGACTTCATCATGCAGCTGCCGCAAGGCTACGCGACCCAGGCGGGCCAGAACGGTTCGCGCCTGTCGGGCGGGCAACGCCAGCGCCTGGCCATCGCGCGCGCCCTGTACAAGGATGCGCCGATCCTGCTGCTCGATGAAGCGACCAGCGCGCTGGACACGGAGTCGGAGCGCTCCGTGCAGGCGGCGCTGGAAGTGCTGATGCGCAACCGCACCACCATCGTCATCGCCCACCGCTTATCCACCATCGAAAGCGCCGACCGCATCGTCGTCATGCAGGGCGGCCGCCTGGTCGAGTCGGGCAGCCATGCCGCCTTGCTGCAGCAGGGCGGCGCGTATGCACGGCTGCATGCGAGCCAGTTGTCGCCTGTCAAGGATGGCATGGGCTGATGTGTGGCGCGCTTGCCGCGCCAGCGCATGTCCCCGGACCGGGGCCGGACCAGCAGGTCTGGTCCCGGTTTTTTATTGTTGGGGCGGCAATCGTGCCCATGGCGAACGGCGCTTGCCTTTATGATAGTGGCCGCAAAGCAACATGAACAATGGAGCAACATGAAGAATCAACAGACGATGCGCTGGCTGCTGGCCGCCGCGCTGGGCATGGGCGCAGCCCTGCCATTGGCGGCTCAGGAACAGCCCGAAGGGCAAATGCCAACGCCAACCTTGCAGGAGGAAGACCACACCATGTATCTGGATGAAAATTTCATGCCCAGCAACCAGCGCCGCGCCGTGTATGCGCTGCGCACGCCGCCCGTGCGCGACGAGGCGTTGGGCGCCTGGCATGTGCGGCTCGAATTTCCCGACACGCCGGGCGTGCTGGCCTTTGAAACCTATGCCACGGATCTGGACCTGAGTCAGATCAGGTTCGTAAAGTTTCGCAAGTATTACTACGAGAATGGCCAGCTGTTACGGGAAACCTATTTCAATGCCCAGGGCGAGGAGCTGCTGGGCGGCTGCGTGTACTTCGAGAATGGCCAGATCCAGCAGAAGGTCACGCCGCTGCCGAACGGGCGCGACAGCATCTCGGAAACGTATCACAAGAACGGCCAATTGATGAGCCGCACGCTGTACCACGGCGACGAGATGGCCGATGGCGAGCACGTGTCGTATGGCGCGAATGGCGCCGTCAGCAACCGCTCGTATCGCCGCAATGGCCAGATGGATGGCGTGGAGGAATCGTTTTATCCGGATGGCAAGCTGTTCCGAAGGGGACGGCACGTCGATGGCCAGCGCGAGGGCGAGTTTGTCATGCTTGCCGAGGACGGCAAGGTGCTGGCCCGGACCGTCTGGGTGCACGGCCAGCCCGACGGCTGGTCGTTTGAAAGCCATGGCAATGGCGTCGTGTCGAACAAGACGCTGTACCATAAAGGTGCCGTGCTCAGCTTGCAAACGTGGGCCCCGAATGGCCGGCCCGTGTTTGCGTGGCAAAAAGACGCGCAGGGGCGCGACCATGGCGACACGACCGACTGGCATGCCAACGGCGTGCGCGCCAGCGTGACGCCGTTTGTCGAAGGCCAGCGCCACGGCTTGCTGCAGACCTGGTACAGCGACGGCAGCCTGCGGCAGATCGTGCCGTACGAACACGGCAAGAAGCACGGCATCGAGCGCCAGTGGGACAAGACGGGCAAGCTGGTGCTGGAGCAGGCGTGGCACGATGGCCAGCCGGTGGCCGCGCAGTAGGGGGGCGGCATGCGGTATGCACAGAAAATGCGCCTGGCGCTGCTGGCAGCGCTCATGACGGTGCTGCCGCTGGCGGCGCAGGAACAGGCACAGGCGCCGGCTCGCGGCACGTCGTTCTATGACAACGGCCAGCTCAAGCAAAAAGTGACCGTGCTGCCGAACGGGCGCGACCGTATTGTCGAGTCTTACCATGAGAATGGCCAGCTGATGAACCGCATCCGCTACCACGGCCAGCAAATGGCCGATGGCGAGTATGTGTCGTACGGGCCGAATGGCAAGGTGAGCAGCCGCGCCTTCCTGAAGGGCGGCAGGATGCATGGGCTGCAGCAAGTGTTTTACGCCGACGGCAAGCTGTTCCAGCGCAGCCATTTCATCCATGACCAGCAGGATGGCGAGGCCGTCACCTTGGCGCCCGACGGCAAGGTAGTCGCCAGCACGACGTGGCGCCATGGCGAGCCCGACGGCTGGTCGTTCGATAGCCATGACAATGGTCAGCTGGCGCAGAGAGCGCTGTACCGCAAGGGCAAGCTGCTGAGCATGCAGAAGTGGGGCAGCAATGGCCAGCCGACCGTTGCCTGGCAGCAGGATGCCCAAGGGCGCGAGCAGGGCGACGTGACGCAATGGCATGACAACGGCGTGCGCGCCAGTGTCACGCCCATGCGCGACGGCCAGCGCCATGGCTTGCTGCAGACCTGGTACGCGGACGGCAGCCCGCAGCAGGTCGTGCCGTATGAACATGACAAGAAACACGGCATCGAGCGCCAGTGGGACCCGGCTGGCAAGCTGGTGCTGGAACAGGCTTGGCAAGCTGGAGAGCCAGTCCCCATGCGCTAGGAATCCCCCCGCCTTTGCAGGTATCATGCAGGGATTCCGGCCCGCCAGCAGGCGCGCAGCCGGTACGATAACGGAGGCAATGGTGGTGGAAGCGGACATTTCGGTGGTGGCCAGAGCGCAGGGCATGGCCTTGCAAAACATGCGCGTCGTCATGCGCGCGGCGCAGCGGCACTCGGCGCAGATCGAGAAGCAATGCGGCGTGTCTGGCGCGCAACTGTGGGTGATGCAGGAATTGCTGGAGCGGCCGGGCCTGCGCATGGGCGAGCTGGCCGGCAAGATGTCGATACACCAGACGACGGCCAGCAACCTGGTCGAGGCGCTGGTGAAAAAAACCTATGTGCGCAAGGCGCGCGACCAGCCTGACCAGCGCGTCGTCACCCTGACCCTGACGGCGGAAGGGCAAGCCGTGATCGCCGGCGCGCCGCAGCCGGCGCGCGGCTTGCTGCCCAGCGCGCTGGCCCAGCTGGACCCCGACAGCCTGGCGCACCTGAACCAGGGCTTGAACGCCTTGCTGGCCGTCGTCTCCCCCGATGACAGGCAGGCGGGCATGCAGCCGTTTCCGTTTACGATGTAGTGTCCCGGCCAACCTGCAGCTGCAGCGGCAACCGTTGCAGCTGCAGCTGCGCCAGCGCCCCGTACAGCGGCTCGCTGAGTACGCGCGACACGGTGCTGGCCACCACGGCGCACGCCATCAGGCTCAGCACCATGCCGTGGCCATCGACCATTTCCATGACAATGATAAACGCCGTCAACGGCGTCTGCGTGGCGGCGGCCAGGAAGCCCACCATGCCGAGCGCGATCAGGGCGGGCGCGTGCGGATAGTGCAGCAATTGCGCAATGTCATGCCCGATGCCGGCGCCGATGGCCAGGGATGGCGCGAAGATGCCGGCCGGCACGCCCGACCACACGGTCAGCCACGTTGCCACATATTTGAAGGCCACAAAGGCGGGCGCCACGTCGGACGCGCCTTCGAGCATGGCGCGCGTGGCCACGGTGCCGCTGCCGAACGTGGCGCCGTGGCTGGCGATGCCGATGGCCGCCACCAGCAAACCGCAGACGGCGGCAAACAGCACGGGCCGGCCTGTTCTCCACGCCGATAATTTTCCCAGCGGATTGCCCCGGGCGGACGCCAATAGCAGCCGGGCGAACAGGCCGCCGGCCACGCCCGCCACGAGGGTGACCAGTAAACCTGGCAGGGCCAGCGCCAGGCCGATGGGGCCGGGGTGGATGATGCCGAAATGGGTGGCGTTGCCGTGGATGGAGACGGCCATCATGCCGGCCAGCACGATGCCGGCGACAATCAAGCCGCTGTTGCGCTGCTCGGGCGAGCGCGACAATTCCTCGATGGCGAACATGACGCCCGCCAGCGGCGTGTTGAAGGCGGCCGCGATGCCGGCCGCGCCACCGGCCACCAGCAGCGAATGGGCGCTCACCTGCGCGTGGCGCGGCAGCCAGCGTCGCGCGGCCAGCATCACGCCGGCGGCGATCTGCACGGACGGCCCTTCGCGCCCCAGCGACAATCCCCCCAGCAAGCCGCCCGCCGTCAGGCCGATCTTCGCGGCGCTGAGTTTCAGGGAGACAAACAATGAGCGCTGTTCCGGCGCCACGGCCGGGTCCAGTGTCGCCATCACTTGCGGGATGCCGGAACCGGCCGCGCCCATGGCATAGCGGCGCGTCAGCCAGACGAGCAGGGCGGCGCAGGCCGGTGTCCACAGCAGGGCGAACCACCAGGCCTTGCCGTTAAAAAAGAGAAAACAATCGAGCGCTGTTTCCGCGAGCCACGTAAAGCCCACGACGACGAGGCCCGCGACGGCGGCCATGCCGACGACGACGGCGCGCGACCACCACAGGCGCGGGTTGGCAAATTCATGCTTGAAGGCAGAGGGGATGTCGTGCAAGTGCTTCATTGCGGCAAGTCCTGGAAGGGGCGCGCAGGGCGTCGGGGAGGCTTGTCATTATATAGATGTATTTGCTCAAATGTATTTGCGGGGTTTTAATTGTGGAACTTCAGTTGTGGAACTACTACACGAACAGTTCGCGCCGCGCGCTCTGGCTGATGGCGATGGTGGCCGGGTGGCTCAGCCGCCGCTCCGTGGTGATCGCATACACTTGCTCGACGAGGCTGTCGACCCGGCCCAGCGCCACCACGCCATGCTGTTCGCACACCTGGGGCGCGATCACGGTGGGGGCGAAGAACAGGCCGGCGCCGGATTGGCCGAAGGCCTGCATCATGGCGCTGTCGTCGAACTCGCCCACGATGCGCGGGTGCAGGTGGTTGTCGCCCAGCCATTGCAGCAGGCGGCCGTAGATGGCGAAATCCTCGCCCGGCAGCAGCAGCGGCGCGCCGTTCAGGCATAGCGGAAAGCCGCCTTCCAGGGTGGCGGCCAGGGCCGGCGTGCCGAACAGGGTCATGCCGCTTTCGCCCAGCAGGTGGTTGTAGCCGCGCACGCTCAAGTGGGACGGCATGGGGCGGTCGGCGATGATCAGGTCCAGCCGGTGCACGGCCAGGTCCGCCAGCAGGCTGGCCAGCCGGCCTTCGCGGCAGATCATGCGCAGCGGTTCGGCCAGCCCCAGCGCCGGTTCGACCAGGCGGCAGGCGATCAGTTTCGATACGGAATCGGCGCAGCCCACGCGAAACGTGGTCGTCGCCGTGCGCGACTGGTCGCGCACGATTTCCAGCAATTCGTCGCCCGTGCTGAAAATCTCTTCCGCATGGCTGAGTATGCGCCTGCCCGTCTCCGTCAATTCCAGCTTGCGCCCGCTGCGGCGGAACAGTTCCACGCCCAGGGTGTCGGCAAAGTCGCTGAGCTGGCCGGAAATCGATTGCGGCGTCAGGTGCAGCTGCTCGGCCGCGCGGGCGATGCTGCCCGTCTTGGCCACCATCCAGAAATAGCGCAAGTGCTTGAAGTTGAGTGTGGACATGTTTGTTCCCGGCAAAATTAATACATCGATTTTTTCGATGTATTCGTAAATTATATTCGATTTGTTCGATGTTTATATTCAGCCTATGATGACTGCTCAATTCATGCAAGGAGAGTGCCATGGGCATCAGGATAGAGACAGACGGTTGCGGAGGCCGCCGATGAACGGCCTGGAGAGTATTGCAACGGCACCCATGTGGGCCGGCTTCATCGTATTCGTCCTGTTCATGCTGGCGCTGGACCTGTTCGTCTTCGGCGGCAACAAGGCGCACAAGGTCAGTGTCAAGGAAGCGGCGACCTGGTCGCTCGTGTGGGTCAGCCTGGCCCTGCTGTTCAACGGCGGCCTGTGGTGGTATCTGAACGGCACGGCCGGTCCCGAGATCGCCAACCAGAAGGCGCTGGAGTTTTTCTCCGGCTACTTGATCGAGAAAGCCCTGTCGGTCGATAACGTGTTCGTCTTCCTGCTGATCTTCAGCGCCTTCCAGGTGCCGATCCAGTACCAGCGCCGCGTGCTGATCTACGGCGTGCTGGGCGCGATCGTCATGCGCGCCGTGATGATCATGGCCGGCGCGTGGGTGGTGAGCGAGTTCAGCTGGGTGCTGTACCTGTTCGGCGCCTTCCTGTTGATTACCGGCATGCGCATGCTGGTGGCGGCCGATGCGGAACCGGACGTGGCGAACAATCCCGTGCTGCGTTTTGCCCGCCGTCACTTGCGGGTGGCCGACGGCGACCACGGCGAGCGTTTCTTCGTGGCCAAGGGCGGTTTGCGCTATGTCACGCCGCTGTTCCTCGTGCTGATCCTGATCGAGGTGACGGACCTGGTGTTCGCGGTCGACTCGATCCCGGCGATTTTCGCCATCACGACGGACCCGTTCATCGTCTTCACGTCGAACCTGTTCGCCATCATGGGCTTGCGCGCCTTGTACTTCCTGCTGGTGGACGTGGCTGACCGCTTCCACATGCTCAAGTATGGCCTGGCGATGGTGCTGGTGTTCATCGGCGCCAAGATGCTGATCATGCCGTGGTACCACGTGCCCGTCGAAGCGTCGCTGCTGGTGGTGGCGGTGCTGATCGTGTCGAGCTGCGTGGCGAGCGTATTCATCACCCGCAGCGACAAAAAGTAACACTGCAGTACGGCGCGCCCCGCAAGGCGGTGGCGCGTCTTTTGATCAATCACAATGAAAGAATGAAATCATGCGTACCTATGAAGCGAACAGTCCCCAGGCAGCGGGACGTATCCTGGCCCTGATGATGGTGGTCGACGGCAACCTGGCCAGCGCCGAGCTGCAAGCCATGCACCGCAGCAAGATTCTCGAGCATATCGACCTGGCGCCGGCCGCTTTTCAACAGCTGTTGCAAGACCTGTGCGACGACATGCTGACGTCGACCGTGCATGGCGCCGTGCAGCTGGCCCATGGCGTGATCGACAGCCTGCTCGATGAAATCACGGACCCGGACTTGCGCCGCAAGCTGTTGCAAGCCATGTGGAAGATCGCCGACGCGGACGACTGGCTGGCCGATGGCGAAGCCGTGCTGCTGGCCCGCGCCAGCGCGGCCTGGTCGGCGGAAACGAATTTCCGCCAGCACGCGGCGTAATTATGCTGCCTTGTGTCCCATGGCAATCACGGCGGCGCCGGCCAGGGCCAGGCCCACGCCCGTCACATCCGTCCAGGCGGGCGTGATGCCGTCCACCAGCCACAGCCAGCCCAGCGCCGTGGCGATGTAGACGGCGCCATACGTGGCGTAGACCCTGCCGCTGGCGGCCGGATGCAAGGTCAGCAGCCACACGAAGACCAGCAGGCTGATGGCGGCCGGCAACAGCAGCCAGGCGCTGCCCTTGTTGCTCAACCACAGCATGGGCAGGTAGCAGCCCAGCAGTTCGGCCACGGCCGTGACGGTAAACAGCCCGAAAGTGCGGGCAAGACTGGTCCATTCGATGGCGTCGCTCATGGTGTTCCTGTGATGTGGTCAAGACGCCATTCTAGCCGCCGGGCGGCGCCGTCCCTGCTATGATCGGCTTCGGATACCGGAGGAGACACCATGACGACGACCCCAGCGCCGCGCGCCTTGCTGCAAGCCATGTTCCAGGCCGCCATCGAAGCGGCCCAGCCATCGCACTGCATACCGCCCCATCTGCCGCCCGCGCCCAGGGGACGCTTGATCGTCATCGGCGCCGGCAAGGCCTCGGCCGCCATGGCGCAAGCCGTGGAGCGGCACTGGCCGGGGCCGCTGTCGGGCCTCGTCGTCACGCGCTACGGCTATGCCGTGCCCTGTGAACGCATCGAGATCGTGGAAGCGTCGCATCCTGTGCCGGATGCGGCCGGCATGGCGGCCGCGCGGCGCATGCTGGACGTGGTGGGCAATCTGCAGGCGGACGACACGGTGCTGTGCCTGATCTCGGGCGGCGGCTCGTCGCTGCTGGCCTTGCCCCTGGTCGGCATCACCCTGGAAGACAAGCAAGCCTTGAACCGCGCGCTGCTGGCGTCGGGCGCCACCATCGGCGAAATGAATTGCGTGCGCCGCCATTTGTCCGCCATCAAGGGCGGCCGGCTGGCAGCCGCCTGCCATCCGGCGCAAGTGGTGACGTTGGCGATTTCCGACGTGCCTGGCGACAAGCTCGGCGATATCGCCTCCGGCCCCACGGTGGGCGACGCGACGACGTGCGAGGACGCGCTGGCCATCGTGCGCCGCTATGGCATGGACTTGCCGGACAGCATAAGAAAAACGCTGGAAAGCGGGCGCGGCGAATCCGTGAAACCCGGTGACCCGCGCCTGGCGCGCACGCGCACGACCCTGGTCGCCACGCCGCAGATGGCCCTGGAAGCGGCCGCCGCCGTGGCGCGCGCGGCCGGCGTCACGCCGTATATATTGGGCGACAGCCTGGAAGGCGAGGCGCGCGACGTGGGCAAGGTGATGGCCGGCATCGCGCTGCAAACGGCGATGCGGGGCCAGCCGTTTCCCGCCCCGTGCGTGCTGCTGTCGGGCGGCGAAACGACGGTCACCGTGCGCGGCAAGGGCCGCGGCGGGCGCAACGTGGAATTTTTGCTGGCGCTGGGCATCGCGCTGGATGGGCAAGCGGGCATCCACGCGCTGGCGGGCGACACGGATGGCGTCGACGGCCAGGAAGAGATCGCCGGTGCTTATCTCGCGCCCGACACCCTGCAGCGTGCCTGGGCGCAGGGCATCAAGCCCAGCGATAGCCTCGACAACAACGATGGACACGGCTTCTTCCAGGCGCTGGGAGATAGTGTGATCACGGGCCCGACATTGACGAATGTCAATGATTTTCGGGCCATTCTGATTACCTGAGTTTAGAACCCTTCAAGGACGATCTTGCCTTTGGCCGTATTGCTTTCCAGCAGGGCATGCGCGCGCTTCAAATTTGCCGCGTTGATCGTGCCGAAGCGCTCGGCCACGGTGGTCTTGATGATACCGGCGTCCACCAGCTGCGCCAGTTCCTCGAGCAGTGCATGCTGCTGGACCATGTCCGGCGTCTGGAACAGCGAACGGGTAAACATCAGTTCCCAGTGCAGCGACACGCTCTTGCCCTTGAACTTGCGCACGTCGATGTGCTCGGGGTCGTCGATCAGGGCGAATTTGCCCTGCGGCGCGATCAGTTCGACGATCTGCTCGAAATGCTTGTCGGTCTGGTTCAGGCTGATCACGTAATCGACGGGCGGTAAACCGAGGCGCGTGATTTCGGCGGCCAGCGGCAGGCTGTGGTCGATCACGTGGTGGGCGCCCAGTTGCTTGACCCAATCGGCCGTTTCCGCGCGCGAGGCCGTGCCGATGATGGTGACGCCCGTCAACTGCCGCGCCAGTTGCACCAGCACGGAGCCGACGCCGCCGGCCGCGCCGATCACGAGCAGCGACTTGCCGGTCAGATTCCTGTCGCGGCTGATCTGCAGGCGGTCGAACAGCAATTCCCACGCCGTAATCGCCGTGAGCGGCAGGGCGGCGGCCGGGGCGAAATCGAGGCTGGCCGGCATGTGGCCGACGATGCGCTCGTCGACGAGCTGGAATTCGCTGTTGCTGCCGGCGCGGTTGATGGCGCCCGCGTACCAGACCTTGTCGCCCACCTGGAACAGGGTCGCGTCGGGGCCGACAGCCGTGACGACGCCGGCCGCATCCCAGCCGAGCACTTCCGGCTGGCCGTCTTTCGGCGCGCGGTTCTTGCGCACCTTGGTGTCGACGGGATTGACGGAAATGGCCTTGACGGCGACGAGCAGGTCGCGTCCGGTGGCGACGGGCACGGGCAGCTCGATGTCGACCAAGGCGTCGGCATCGGTGATGGGCAGGCTGTGGTGGTAGGCGATGGCTTTCATATTCTTCCTTTGGTAAAACAGTGATGGAGTCGGGTAGGTCGGATTAGCGCGGCTGTACCGCGCGTAATCCGACATCACCATCGGCCACGCCAACAATGTTGTCGGATTACGGTCCTTTGGACCTAATCCGACCTACGCCATACAGGCTTGATGACGTATCATGGCCATTTTCACGCCGCGGTAAAAGAGGGCGCGTACCGAAACACTTTCAAAGGAATGCTGAAAATTGCTGCGACTCGATGACTTGCAGGTGTTTGTCCGCACGGCTGACCGGGGCAGTTTGTCGGCGGCCGCGCGCGAGATCGGCATCTCGCCCGCGCTGGCCAGCGCTGCCGTCAAGCGCCTGGAAGGGGAATTGGGCTTGCGCCTGCTGGCCCGCACGACCCGCTCGCTGAGCCTGACGCCGGAAGGCACGCAATACCTGGAGCATGCGCGAGAAGCCCTGCGCCTGCTGCGCGCGGGCCACGACGCACTGCTGGCCGGCAAGGACAGTTTCGGCGGAACCTTGAAAATTGCCATGCCTTCCGACCTGGGCCGCAACCTGATGCTGGGCTGGCTGGACGAGTTCCAGGCGCGCCATCCGAAGCTGCAGTACCAGCTCAGCGTCAGCGACCGGGTGGCCGACATGGTGCGCCAGCAAGTCGACGTGGCCATCCGCTATGGCCAGCAGGATGATTCGAGCATGGTCGCCATGCCGATCGCGCCCGCCAACGACCGGGTGCTGGTGGCCTCGCCCGGCTACCTGCGCGAACATGGCCCCTTGCTCGCGCTGCAAGACTTGTCGCAGCGCAATTGCCTGCGCTTCGCGCTGGAAGACGGCTTGCACGACCGCTGGACTTTTTACCGCCTGCCCCAGCGCGAGCAGGTGACGATTTCCGTCAGCGGTAACCGCAGCGCCGACGACGCCGACCTCGTGCGCCGCTGGGCTGTGGCGGGCCTGGGCATCGCCTATAAATCGCGGCTCGACGTGGCTGGCGACCTGGCCACCGGCCGCCTGCAAGCGCTGTTGCCTGACGTGGCGGGCGAGGCGACGCCCCTGCACCTGGTCTGCACGCACCGGGCGCAAGTGACGCCGCTGGTGCTGCAGTTGCGCGACTTCCTGCGAGATCAGTGCGTGGAGTTATTCAAACAGGATGATTGATTTCGGATTATTCCTGCGCGAGGTGTACTCCGCTGATTTCAAGATCAGCGGTTTTTGAAAATCACATCGCTCATGTATTGATTCAAATCGCGAAAATCCTTTACCCGCCAGGCGTATGGCGCGATCTTGACGCCATTCTCTTTCAAGGTCTTTGGAATCAAATCGCCATTCGGGCGCAGTATGACGGACGATACGATCACGCCCGGATAATCCTTCAGGCGTTTTTTAAAAGCGGCCGTTGTCAGATCCGGTGTAGGGGGATTGCTTTTATTCGCCAATGGCCCGGTGCCCTTGATCTCTGCTCCGTGGCACACGGCACATCGCTGCACATACAGGGTTTTTCCATTCAGATTCTCGGCGAAGGATAAGGGCGTTTGAATGAGCGATAAGATTCCTGATGCGGCGATAAATAATATTTTCATTTCTTTTTTAATGTGGACGTATTGTATGGATAATGTCTGGTTTAAGAGAAAATACGGAGCTGCCATTGCAGTACGCCATTCTCTCGATAACATTTTATCCGAGATTGTTCATTGCTAACGTGCCCGCGCCCGCGCGCGATCGGCTGGCGAACACGCCCGCTTGATTACAACTCGTTGCAAATGGCAATCATGCGCGGGTCAACCTGGGCGTACCCTCAGGCATTCTGGTTGAAACCGCTTGAAAGATTGCCATGAGCCCGAACCGATTATTGCCGACGACCTTGATATCCCTGCTGTTGCTGGCCGGCTGTGCCGCGACGGCGCCGCCGGCCGCGCAGCATGCCGTCGCCGCGCCCGACAATGCCGCGCAAGGCATCGCGATGCTCGAGCGCGTCAGCTGGGGCGTGAACGGCGGCAGCGTGCGCCAGTTGCAAAAGGAAGGCTGGAACGCTTACCTGCAGGCGCAGTTACACCCAGGCAAAACGAGCCTGCCGCCCGCCGTGCAGGCGCAGATCGACGCCATGACCATCAGCCAGGTGCCGCTCGACCAGCTCGTCATGTCCGTGGAGCAAAAGCGCAAGGAGTCGGCCGGCGTCATGGACGACATGGCGAAGCAGCAAGCGCAAAAGGAGTACCAGCAGGAACTGAACCGCCTGGCGCGCGAGGCGGCCACGCGCTCGCTGTTGCTGGACGTGTATTCGCCGAACCAGCTGCAGCAGCAGCTGAGCTGGTTCTGGCTCAACCATTTCAGCGTGCACCAGGGCAAGCACAACTTGCGCGCCATGGTTGGCGATTACGAGGCGAACGCCATCGCGCCGCATGCCCTGGGGAAATTCCGCGACTTGCTGGGCGCGACCGTCCACCACCCGGCCATGCTGCGCTACCTCGATAATGAAGCCAACGCCGTCAAGCGCATCAATGAAAACTATGCGCGCGAGCTGATGGAGTTGCACACCCTGGGCGTGAACGGCGGCTATAGCCAGACCGACGTGCAGGAACTGGCGCGTATCCTCACCGGCGTGGGCGTCAACCTGGGCACGGATACGCCGAAGGTGAAACCGGCGCTGCAATCGCAATACGTGCGCCGCGGCCTGTTCGAATTCAATCCGAACCGCCACGATTACGGCGATAAACAATTCCTCGGGCAAACGGTGAAGGGGCGGGGACTGGCCGAACTCGATGAAGCGCTGGACCGCCTGAGCCGCAGTCCCGCCACCGCGCGCTTTATCAGCGGCAAGCTGGCCCAGTATTTCGTGGGAGATAGCCCTCCCGAAGCGCTGGTGGCGCGCATGGCGGCCACCTTCCAGCACAGCGACGGCATGATCGCCGACCTGCTGCAGACCATGTTCAGCAGTCCCGAGTTCAGGCAGTCGCTGGGCAAGAAATTCAAGGATCCCATGCATTATGTGGTGTCGGCCGTGCGCCTCAGCTATGACGACAAGCCCATCCTCAACGCCGGTCCCATGCTGAGCTGGCTCGCGCGCATGGGACAGCCCCTGTACGGGCGCCAGACGCCGGACGGCTATCCGCTGACGGATGCGTCCTGGGCCAGCCCCGGCCAGATGACGACGCGTTTCGATATCGCCCGCACCATCGGTTCGGGCAGCGCCGGCCTGTTCAAGACGGACGGCCCGCAGCCGCAGGAAAAGGTCGCGTTTCCCCAGCTGGCCAGCGCCCTGTATTACCAGTCGCTGCAGCCAGGCCTGAGTCCGGCCACGCGCCAGGCGCTGGAGCAGGCCGCCTCGCCGCAGGAGTGGAATACATTTCTGCTCTCTTCGCCGGAAATGATGCACCGCTAGATTGAAAGGATAGCCATGAACCGTCGTGACCTGTTGAAAGCCCTGGCCGCCGCGCCCCTGTTGTCGCACGCGGGCAGCTTGCTGGCCGCGCCCGCCACGAATGCGAAGCTGTTGTTCGTCTTCCTGCGCGGCGGCTATGACGCGAACAACCTGCTGGTGCCCATCGGCAGCGATTTTTACTATGCATCGCGGCCGAATATCGCCATCGCGAAACCCGGGGCGGACAACGGTGCGCTGGCCTTGAACGCCGACTGGGCCCTGCATCCGGCCTTGCGCGAGACCATCTACCCGATGTTCACGGGCGGCGAGGCGGCCTTCATTCCGTTTGCCGGCACGACGGATTTGACGCGCAGCCATTTCGAGACGCAGGACAGCATCGAACTGGGACAGGAACTGGGCGGGCGCCGCGATTTCCGTTCGGGCTTTTTGAACCGGCTCGCGCAAAGCCTCAATAGCGGCAATCACGCCATTTCCTTCACGGACCAGCTGCCCCTGATCTTCCAGGGCGGCGTGCAAGTGCCGAACATGGGGCTGCGCTCCGTGGGCAAGTCCGGTATTGATGCGCGTCAAAGCCAGCTCATCGCGGCGATGTACAAGGGCACGCCTCTGCAGCAACCGGTCAGCGCGGGCTTTGCCGTGCGCGAGGACGTGACGAAGGAATTGACGGGAGAAATGCAGGCGGCCAACCGCAACGCCATCAGTACCAAGGGCTTTGAACTGGAAGCGCAGCGCATCGCGCGCTTGATGAGGGACAAATACAACCTCGGTTTCGTCGACGTGGGCGGCTGGGATACGCACGTGGGGCAGGGCGGCGCGAATGGCTACCTGGCAGGGCGTTTCGATGAGCTGGGCCGGGGCCTGGCCGCGTTTTCGCAGGAAATGGGCAGCGAATGGCGCAATACCGTCGTCGTCGTCGTCAGCGAATTTGGCCGCACCTTCCGCGAAAACGGCAACCGCGGCACGGACCATGGCCACGGCAGCGTCTTCTGGGTGCTCGGCGGCGGCATCAAGGGCAAGCAGGTGGCGGGCGAGCAGGTGGCGATTTCGCAGGCGACGCTGTTCCAGAACCGCGACATGCCCGTGCTCAATGAATACCGCGCCGTGCTGGGCGGCTTGCTGCGCCGCACCTTCGGTTTGACGCCGGCGCAACTCGAGCACGTGTTTGCCGGCGTCAAACCGGTGGAGCTGGGCCTCGTATAAATCGCCATGGCTCCGTGTTACGCTACGCCTGCGCAACTGGCGCGTAGCTAAGTCCCGTCGCGCTTCCCGGCGCCGGGCACGAATGGAGTGGTATGACCGATACCCAGCGCGACATCGTCAGCGCAGGCTTTTCCCTGGCCCTGATCGCCGTGACGGCCTTCGTCATGCAGCGTTTCTTTTTGCCGCTCGTGTGGGCCGGCATCCTGTGCGTGGCCACCTGGCCCCTGTACCTGCGCGTGCGCGCGGCGCTGGGCCAGCGCACCATCATCGCGGCCGCCGTGCTGACCCTGGCGTTCGCCTGCATCTTTATCATCCCCGTGCTGTTCGGCGTGGCGCAGGCGGCGCGCGAAGTGCCCGTGCTGGCCAATTTCGTCGTCCATGCGAATACGGACGGCTTGCCCGTGCCGGACTGGGTGGCGCATATTCCGCTGGCCGGCAGCGCCATCGGCGACTGGTGGCAAGCCACCCTGAGCCAGCCCCACGGCCTCGGCCACTTCTTTGCGGGCAGCGCCGTGGGCGGTTTTCATTCCGCGCGCGACATGCTCAAGGTGCTGGGCGCGGACGTCTTCCACCGCCTGGTCGATTTCGGCCTGGCCTTTCTATGCCTGTTTTTCTTTTACAAGGATGGCGAAGCGCTGACGCGCCAGATCACGGCCGTCGGCAGCCATTTTTTGCGTCCTGAACGCTGGGGCCGCTATGCGCAAAAGATCCCCACGGCCATCCGCGCCACCGTCAATGGCCTGGTGCTCGTGGGCCTGGCCGAAGGCGTGCTGATCGGCTTCGCCTATGCGATTGCCGGCTTGCCGTCGCCGGCCCTGTGGGCGTTCGCCACCGGTATTTTGGCCATCATCCCGTTCGGCGCGCCGCTCGCTTACCTGTGCGCGGCCGCTTTGCTGGTGTTCCAGGGCAATGTGGGCGCCGCCATCGGCGTGGCAGCCTGGGGCACCGTGGTGCTGTTCGTGGCCGATCACTTCGTGCGTCCCGGCATGATCGGCAACGCTACCCGCTTGCCTTTCCTGGCCGTGCTGTTCGGCATTTTGGGCGGCGTGGAAACCCTGGGCCTCGTGGGCCTGTTCATCGGCCCCGTCGTGATGGTGCTGTTCGTGACCTTGTGGTACGAGGCGAATGTGTTCGACAAGGCGGCGCCTGTCAAGACAAGCGCGAATACACCTGCCAGCCCGGCCGCACCGGAACGCACACAGTAATGAGGGGTCGGCCAGCGTTGCCGCTGGCCGGTACTGGCGCGCTCCCGGCGTGGCCGGGCGGAGCAGACTTCAAAACAGAGTGCAAGCACCTTGTTTTAAAGTCATTCTTAATGCGCCTTGGATAAAATGAGGAGCCAACGGCGCATCAGCAGCACTTCAACATAGCCCGGCTCGATGCCCGTACCGCACTCGATCAAGGGATTGACGGTGTAGTAGCGCTTGCGGAAGTCGCGGCAGACGAGGATTTCGCGCTTGCCCATGCGGACGAGGAAAGAGCTTGGGGCGTATTCCAGGCCGAACCGTGAGCCAAAACCGCTATTCAATGTTGCCATGACAATTCCTTTGAGGGAGATGTGTTGAACGAGTCATCAGAATAGCATAACTACTGTATGAATACACAGCTACTGTATGAATAAACAGTATTTTTTTGCTGGTGTGGTTTTTTTGATCATCGCCAGGAACAAGAAAGAGAGATCAGTTTGCAAGAGAAAAATGACATGGGCGTGACCATGGGCTGGACCATGAAACTGCGCCGCTTCGTCGAGGCGCGCCTGTCGCCCGAAGGCGAACTGGGCCTGCATATGACGGTCGGCGTGGCCCTCATGCTGGTGGCCATCGTGGTCTTCCACGAGATCGCCGAAGCCGTGATGGGCATGGAGCAGATCACCGTGATCGACCTGCAGGTGGCGCAGTGGTTCAACCGGCATGCCGTGCCGTGGATCACCAGCGTGCTGCTGGTCGTCACGCATATGCATGGCGTGATCGGCGCCATCACCCTGGCCGTCTTGCTGGGCTGGTATCTGCACCGCAAGGGCGCCGACTATTGGCTGTTTACCCTGGTCATCACCATGCCGGGCGTCATGTTTTTGAACCTGCTGTTAAAGTACATTTTTGTGCGCGCGCGGCCCAGCTTTGACGAGCCCATCCTGCAGACGGCCTTGAGCACGTACAGCTTTCCCAGCGGCCATACGGCCACCTCGACAGCCCTGTATGGCTTGCTGGCCGCCTACCTGATTTGCCAGACGGCGCCGGGCGCCTGGTGCAAGCGCATCGGCATCGCGCTGGGCGCATTCCTGATGGCGTCGCTCGTGGGCTTCAGCCGCATTTATTTGGGCGCGCATTACCTGAGCGATGTGTTTGCGGCCATGGCGGAAAGCTATGGCTGGCTGGCCATCTGCATCGCCGGTGTGTCGACCCTGCGCCGCCGCCGGCATATCCGGCAAACGAAATAAGGGGAACGATCCTGAGCAAAATCGCCGTCATCATCAACGCGGGCGCCGGCTGCGGCTATGCGCCGGACTGGGCGCAGCAGCTCGAAGCGCAATTCCTGGCCGTGGGTCTCGACGCCGCCATCACCCTGGCGCAAAGCGGGGCCGAGATGATCGCCACTGCCGAGCAGGCCCTGCGCGATGGCGCGCCCATCGTCGTGGCCGGTGGCGGCGACGGCACCATCAATGCCGTCGCGTCCGTCGTCGTCGGCAGCGGTACGCCGTTTGGCGTCTTGCCGCTGGGCACCTTGAACCATTTCGCCAAGGATTTGAATATCCCGCTTGACCTCCTTGCGGCGATTGCCAATGTGGCGCGGGGCGTGCCGCACCAGGTCGACGTGGGCGAAGTCAATGGCCGCATCTTCCTGAACAATTCCAGCCTGGGCCTGTATCCCGATATCGTGCGCGACCGCGAAAAGCAGCAGCGCCGGCTGGGACGGGGCAAGTGGCTGGCCTTCGGCTGGGCCCTGGTGGCAGCCTTGCGCCGCTATCCGTTTCTCAGCGTGCAATTGAAACTCAACGACGCCGTGCATGCGCGGCGCACGCCCTTCGTCTTCATCGGCAATAATGAATACCGGATGGAAGGCTTGAATATCGGCGAGCGCGAACGCCTCAACGGTGGCCAGCTGAGCCTGTACGTGGCGCAGCGGCCGGGCCGCCTGGGCCTCGTGCGCCTGGCCATGCACGCGCTGTTCGGCAAGTTGTCGCAGGCCAAGGATTTCGATGTGCTGACAGCGACCGACCTGGAGATCGCCACGAAACACCGCCGCCTGCGCGTGGCCACCGATGGCGAAGTGACCGTCATGAATACGCCGCTGCGCTACCGCATCCGCACGGCCGCGCTCGAAGTGATCGTGCCGGCGTCCGTGCCCGCCGCCAGCTAGGAGAACGCCATGCGTACCATCGTGCATTTATCGGATTTGCATTTCGGCCGGGTCGACGGGGACTTGCTGGCGCCCTTGCGCGCGCTGGTCGAGCGCCTGGAGCCGGATGTGGTGGTGGTCTCCGGCGACCTCACCCAGCGGGCCCGCAGCGCCCAGTTCCAGGCAGCGCGGCACTTTCTCGACAGCTTGCCGGGGCCGCAGATCGTGGTGCCGGGCAACCATGACGTGCCCCTGTATAACGTCTTTTCCCGTTTCCTGACGCCGCTGGTGAAGTACCGGCGCCACGTGACGGACGATTTGTCGCCCGAATATGTGGACGAGGAAATTGCCGTGCTGGGGATCAACACGGCCCGTTCATTGACGTTCAAGGATGGCCGCATCAGCCACGAGCAGATCGATTTCCTGCGTGAACGCCTGGGCCGCTTGCCGCCCGGTTTGACGCGCATCATCGTCACGCACCATCCATTCGACTTGCCCGAGCACTTCGACGAGGATGACCTGGTGGACCGCGCGCCGCAGGCGCTGCAAATGTTTTCCGAATGCGGCGTGGATTTATTGCTGGCGGGACACTTGCATGCCAGCGTGGCGGGCAACACGGCCGAGCGCTACAAGATCGCCGGCTACGCGGCCCTGATGGTGCAGGCGGGCACGGCCACGTCCACGCGGGGCAGGGGCGAGTCGAACTCCTTCAATGTGCTGCGCGTGGAAAACAGCTGCATCCGGGTCGAGCGCTACAGCTGGAATGAAGACAGCGCCGAGTTTGAAAAGGTCAGCACGGAAGCGTTCGAACGCCAGGGCGGCGTGTGGGCCAGCTTGCGGCCGCTGTGAGGCGCCGCGTCTTGCCCGATGATGTTTTAATTACAGATGGCGTGCCGCATCCATGCGGTCATGCAAAATGCGGACGATGGCAATGCCATAGTGAGTGATGCGGAAATAAATCATGTGCCGTCCGACTTTGCGGCGCCGGTAGCCGGGCCGAATCTGCTCGCATGCCGGTGCTGTCTCGGGCGCGCGTGCCAGGTCATCGAAGGCCGCCGTCATGTTGTCAAGATAAAGGCTGGCCTGCTGCACGTTCCAGCGCTGCGACGTATACGCCCAGATCGCCTCAAGATCATGCTCGGCGGCGGGCGTCAGCCGGTATTCAGCCATGCGCTGCCAGCATTCTCTGCTTGAAAGCCCTGGCGTCGAAAGGCTGGGGTTCACCGCTGGCCTCGCCTTCCACCAGCGCCGCGCGGATCGCATCGAGTTCGGCGCTGCGTTCCTGTTCACGCCGGATCAGGTCGCGGATGTATTCGCTGTCGTTCGTATAGCGCCCGGCGTCAATTTGCGCCTTGATCCAGTCGTCCTGCTGGTCCGTCAAGGTAATGGTCTTGCGCACGGTTCCCATGGTGGTTCACTCCAGATATGAGCAGTACGACGATCGTCATACTATTGGTGCAATATAGTGCATATTTGTGCAAATATCCAGTCGCCTGATCGGTGCTTATAACCAGTAATTCATGAAACGGGCCGCCCATTCCTTCATGCGGTCGGAGATGGGCCGGGTTTCCCATTTCGCTTTGGTGATCTCTTCCGAGTCGCGCAAGTCTTCCTGGAAGGCGTTTTCCATTTCCCGGCCGAAGCTGTCGCCCAGCACGATCACGTTCAGCTCGCTGTTGTGCAGGAAGCTGCGCATGTCGATGTTGGTCGAGCCCACCGTCGACCAGGCGCCGTCGATGACGGCCGTCTTGGCGTGCAGCACGGCCAGTTTCAAGTGGAAGATGCGGATGCCGCCGGCCAGCAGCTGGTTGTACAGCGCGTGTCCCGCATGGAACACGAGGCCGCTGTCGGACACGCCGGGCAGCACCACGGTGACGTCCACGCCCCGCTTGGCGGCCGCGACCAGCGCGTCGACCGTCTGCTGGTCGGGCACGAAATAGGCGGACGTGATGTGGATCGATTTCTTTGCTTCCTGGATGGCAAGGATATACGCCTTGTAGATTTCAAAGCCGCCTTCCGGCTCGCTGGCCACCACGCGCACCAGCTTGTCGCCCACTTCGGACAGCACTGGGAAATAATTGGCGTCCGGCAAGTCTGCCTGGTCTTGCTGGGCCCAGGTGCGGATGAACAGCCACTGGAAGGCGGCCACGGCCGGGCCTTCCACTTTCACGTGCGTGTCGCGCCAGCCCACGTCCTTCTTGTCGGTGGGCTTCGATTTCGAGCGGAACAGCGAGCTTTTCGCATAGGTATCGCTGATATTGATGCCGCCCGTAAACGCTGTCTTGCCGTCGACGATCAGCACCTTGCGGTGGTCGCGGTTGTTGATCTTCCAGTCGTCGCCCTTGAGCTTGGCCGGATTGACGGGGTTGAAGGCCACCAGGTGCACGCCGGCCGCGCGCATGCGGTCAAAAAACGCCTGCGGCACGCCCAGGGTACCCACGCTGTCGTAGATGACGTTGACCGTCACGCCCGCCTGCTGCTTTTCGATCAGCATGTCGGCAAACTTCAGGCCCAGCGGGTCCTGGTCGAAGATATACGTTTCCAGGTTGATGCTGTTCTTCGCTTCGCTGATGGCCTGGAACATGGCGGCCATGGTTTGCGGGCCGTCAAACAGCAGGGTTACCTTGTTGCCCTTGATCAGAGGCACGCCCGTGGCCGCCTCTTCCAGCGCGGCCTGGGTCTTCAAGTCCATGCCGGACTTGGCCCAGCGCTTGTTGAGCAGGGCGGCCCGGCTGTTGACGTTCAGCACGGCGCCCTTGCCCGTGATCACCTTGGGCTTGGCTACGGGTTCGAGGGTGGTGTTGAGGTTCTTGACATTGGGCAGCGAGGCGCATGCAGCCAGGGTCCAGCACAGCAGGAGGGCGGTGAGACAGGGTTGCATGCGCCTAGCGGTCATTTTTGAGCCTTGTTTGTCAGTGACAGGTTTGCCGAATCATCGGCCAGTGCCAGTGGCGGCGGGTTTTTCGAACCGAAGAAGAAGACGATGGGGGAGCGCAGGAAACGCTTGCCCAGAATCTTCAGCAACTGCATGCCGTGCTTGAAGCGCACCTGGCGCGAACGCAGGGCCACCCACAGGGCCAGGCCGAAGCTGACCAGCAGGTTGGCCGTGCCGATGGCGAAGATGCCCGACAGCGACTTGACGGCCAGCTGCCAGCTCATATTGTGGTCGAGTCCCACCAGGGCTGTCGCAAAGTTGGCGGCCGAGAAGGTGATGTGGCGGATATCGATGGGCAAGCCGATCAAAAAGCCCAGGGTGCCGATGGAGCCCAGCAAAATACCGAAATAGAAGTTACCCATCAGGCCGCCCAGGTTGTTTTCCAGGTACAGGCCCAGACGCTGCAAGCGCTCCTGGCCGATCACCCGGCCCAGGCCGCGCAATTGCGCGATGCGCTGCGCCCAGCGCGTGTACAGCGCCTGGTTATCGTAGTAGCCGGAAATCAGGCCGGCCACGAACAGGCACACGCCGGCGATCATGGCGTAAAAGATGGCGGGGCTGCCGATGGGATCGATATCGTGCAGCAGATGCATGGCTTTTTCCGGCGACACCAGGTTGTGCCCCGTGATCGCCTTGTAGCCGAGCGCGATCAGCCACGCCGTGGGGATGGCCGTCGCCAGGTTGCCCAGCACGGCCATGTTTTGCGTGCGGAAGACCTTGTTGATCAGTTCCGCCATGCTGTCGAGGTCGATATTCCGGCCATCCTTGCTGTGCAGGCCGGCGGCGATGCGCGAGGCCGTCATGGCCGGTTGCTTGGTGGCCACCGTGAAGTGCAGCAAGTGGATGAACATGAAGCCGATCGAGTAATTCATGCTGAACATGAACGCTTCGACCAGCGGCGCCGAGCGCAAATACGACATCAATATCTTGAACAGGGCCATGAAGCCGATGATCACGCCCGCGCCTGCGGACGAGAGGAACATGGCACCCATTTCGCGGCGGTTTTCCGCGATGTAGTGCTCGCCCGTGCGGCTGGCGTTTTCCGTCACATTGCGCGCCAGCAAGTTGATATTGTCGGAAAACAGGTCGCTGACCTTGTATTTGTGGTTATGCGCGCGTATCAGTTCCAGCGCCAGCCCCACGGCGCCCGCGCGGCGGCGGCTGACGGGCTGCGGGTGCAGCAAGTCCTGCGTGGCGTCGACCGTGATGGCGTCGATGTCCACGTTGTTTGAAGCGGGCAGCTCGCCGCTCGTGTCGACGAGGAACAGCAGCTTGCGCAGGCGGTCGATGCTCTGCGCCAGCGCCACCAGTAAATACGTGAGGGGAATGCTGGTGCCCTGGTACAGCGCCTTCTTGCGGATCTTGGCGATGACGGCGTCGCACTGGTCGAGCATCACCAGCAAATGGCGCGCGTCCTCGATGTGCTCGATGTCGCCTTGCAGCAGGCTCGAGTAGGCATCCAGGTAGGCGTTCACTTCCGTGTTCTGCACCATGAACGGCGACTGGAACACTTCGATTTCATTGTGGAAACGCGTCAGTTCCGGTTCCAGGCCCATGGCGCAGACGCGGTAGGACAGGGTGCGGATGGCGTCTAGCATCCCTGGCAACATGATATTGCCGTCGCCGACGGCCAGTTCGACCTCGTCGCTGGTGAGCACGTCGAACAGTTCCAGCCAGTCCGTGGCGGGCACGTTGCTGATCCACAAATAATCGGTTTTCAGGTACAGCACCTGATCGAGCGCGTCGTTCAGGTATTCATCGCCAAGGGCGGGCGGCAGCATGCGGTAGGCGATGCGGCGTTTCAATTCTGTAAAGAAGCCGCTGTTCGACAGCACGCCGATGTCCGTGTACAGGCTGGCGTGGCGGCGTGCGGCCAGCACGCGCAGCACGTATTCGTGCAGGGCGCGCGCCTGGGCGGGGTTACCTTTGAGAAGCTGGCGCAGGGTGCGCACGTTGGCGATCGCGGTAGCGCTGTCGTGGGGGCGCTTGGGACGCAATGAGTTGAATAATTCCACCAGCAAGTCGATATTGCTGGAGTTGGGGTCAATGCGTTCGAGGATAGCTAGCATGCAGAAAAAACGGGCGAGCCGCTGTCGGTAAAACCAGTAGTGTACCGCCTGCGTCAGATCGCGCAACGTTCGCCACCGAACATTGCTTTACTGCAGGGTCTGCAATTCACGCCATTTTGCCGCATATTGCCACAATCATGGCCAATCTTGCGTGTTGTCAGTGTGCGACGTGTTTCTTGAGGCTAAGCTGAAGTTTCTGTTGTACAACGCACGGATGGCTGGACAAAAAGCGAGGATAAGGTAACACTTGGATCAGACACACAGCGCATGTCCTGATCAATACCGGGTAGTTTACTTTTCACGTCACCGAGATATTTATCATGAAGACCTCGTATTTTGCGCTTGCTGTGATAGGGATGGGGCCTTTCGCGCTGGGCGCGACGGCCCAGGCTGCCGATGGCGCGGGCAGTGCCGCATCCACCAACGTTGCCGTGTACGGCGTGCTCGACGCGGGCATCGTGGCCGAGCGGGGCTGCGCCGCCGGTTGCGCCGGCACCAAGGTATCCGGCGGCGTCGCCTCCGGCTCGCGCCTGGGCGTGCAGGGGCGCGAAGCGCTGGGCAACGACGTTTCCGCCGTCTTTACCCTGGAAGCGGGCGTCCAGAATGACACGGGCCAGTCGGAAGATGGCCGCCTGTTTGGCCGCCAAGCCTACGTGGGCCTGGACAGCCGCCTGGGCGCGCTGACCCTGGGGCGCCAGTACAACCTGCAATACCTGGCGCTCACCGACGTGGCGGACCCGTTCAAGGGCGGCATGGCCGGCAGCGCCAGCAACCTGGCCGGCTACAGCGTGAAACGCTACGACAATACCGTCAAATACGTGACGCCCGCCTTGCGCGGCGTGACGGCCAGCGCCATCTACAGCTTCGGCGAGTCGCCGTACAGCAGCGCCAACAACCGCGCGTATGGCGCCACCCTCGGCTATTCGTCCGGCGCCGTGAATGTCAGCGTGTCGCACCAGCGCAAGAACAACTTCATCCTCGCCTCCGGCACCTTGCCCGCCATCGACATGTCGTCGCGCAACACCCTGATCGCGGCGAACATCGACCTGAAAGTGGCCACCGCCTTTGCCGCCGTGGGCGTGAACAAGGGCTATGGCAGCTCGCCGTGGGACCCGAACAATGCCTACAGCTCGCTGGCCCTGTCGATGTCGTCGTCGGACAGCCGCGACACTCTGCTGGGCGTGTCCGTGCCCGTGGGCGGCTTCAAGCTGCTGGCCTCGTACGTGCGCAAGGATGACCGCGACCTGGCCAACCGCGACGCCAAACAGGTGGCCGTCGGCCTCACGTATTCCCTGTCAAAACGCAGCGATTTCTACGCGTCCTACGCGAAGATTCACAACAAGAACGGCGCCCGCTACACGGTGGGCAATGCCAGCGACGCGGGACGCGGCGACGCCGCTTTTAATATGGGCTTCCGTCACGGTTTCTGAGCGGCGGCGGACGGGGCAGGGCACGTTGCTCCCAGCCACTTGCCGTTGCTCGTCACATTCACCTGTTCCGGCGTGCCGCGCGCGCTCGTCGTCACGGCCAGCTGCATGCTGAACGCCTGGTCGCCCGAGAACAGCACCTTGCCTTCGCCGCTCGATTTCGGATTCGCGCACGTGAACGACACCTGCATGCCGCCCGCGATGTCCTTGTTCTTCGAGGTGCAATCGCCGGGCTGGCCCGTGGGAATCTGCTTGCGCGCCGCCATGTCGGGCGTCACGCACGCCGTCACGCGCACGGCGCCGTCGGCGCCCACAGTGGGCATGGCCATGCCGCGGCTGGCCGCCATGTTTTCCAGCTGCTTGCGTTGATCGGGAGGAAGGTTGCCCAGTTGCTGCAGCACCATGGACATGGCATTGTCGGTGGCGGCGTCGGGCGACGCCATCTTGCTGTCGACTTGCCACAGGCCAGGCTTGATGGTGGCCGATGGCGCGGCGGCCATGGCTTGGCTGCCGAAGGCGGCGCAAGCGAGCAGGGTCAGGCGTAGCAAAGAATGTTTCATGTGGGCGTCTCCGGAAAAGGCAGACCCCAGCATACGGCATGGCAAGCGGGGCACGCTTGCCATTGTGTTACAAACTGTGATCGGGCTCGATGCGGCGCACGTCCACGCTGGCGATGCGGCGCTCGTCGGCCTCGAGGATTTCATAGCGCAGATCGTCGAGTTCCAGCACTTCGCCCACGGCCGGCATGTTTTCGAAATGCGCCAGCAGGAAGCCGGCCAGCGAGTTGTACTCGCCGTCTTCGCTGACCAGGGTTTCCGTCTCGAATACTTGCTCCAGGTAATGCAGGTCCGTCGCGCCGTCGATGCGCCAGTGGCCGGGACCGAGCACTTCCACATCCGGCTGCTCGTCCTCGTCGGGGAATTCGCCGGCGATGGCTTCCAGGATGTCGATCGGCGTGAGCACGCCTTGCACGGTGCCGAACTCGTCTACCACCAGCACCAGCTGGCCGCGCGAGCGCTTTAAGGTCTCCATGGCTTTCAGCACGCCGGCCGCTTCCGGCACGACGACGGCTTCGCGCATGCTGGCCGGGTCGATCTTGCCGCGCGAGACGAGGTCCTCGATCAGGTCCTTGCTGCGCGCGATGCCGACCACATTGTCGAGGTCATCATTGCAGACAGGAATCATGCTGTGCGGCGTGTCGCGCAGCAATTGCAGCATCTTCTCGCTGCTGTCGTTCAGGTTGACCCAGGAGACGTCGCCGCGCGGCGTCATCACGGAACGGATCGAGCGTTCGGCCAGGGTCAGCACGCCGCTGACCATGTTGCGCTCTTCCACGCCGAAGGCGGAGACGTCGGGCAATTCCTTGACTTCGTGCTCTTCCACGGCTTCGCGGCCTTTGCGCCCGCCCAGCAGGCTCAGCACGGCTTGCGCCGTGCGGTCGCGCAGCGGGGCGTTCGACTGCAGCTTGAGGAAATTGCGGCGCGCCAGCTGGTTGAAGAACTCGATGACGATTGAGAAACCGATGGCGGCGTACAGATAGCCTTTCGGAATGTGGAAGCCCAGGCCTTCGGCCACCAGGGACAGGCCGATCATCAGCAAAAAGCTCAGGCACAGCACGACGACGGTGGGGTGGGCGTTGACGAAGCGCGTCAGCACCTTCGAGGCCAGCATCATGACGACGATGGAAATGACGACGGCCGCCATCATCACGTACAGGTTTTCCACCATGCCGACGGCCGTGATGACGGCGTCGAGCGAAAAGACGGCGTCGAGCACGACGATCTGCGCCACCACGAGGCCGAAGCCGGCGTAGACTTTCGGTCCCGTCTGCGCATGCGTGACGCCTTCGAGGCGCTCGTGCAGCTCGCTGGTGGCCTTGAACAGCAGGAACAGGCCGCCGATGAGCAGGATCAGGTCGCGCCCCGAAAACGAGAAGGCCCATATGGAAAACAAGGGCGTCGTCAGGGTGACGAGCCAGGAAATCAGCGAGAGCAGGCCCAGCCGCATGACGAGGGCCAGGGTCAGGCCCAGCACCCTGGCCTTGTCGCGCTGGTGCGGCGGCAGCTTTTCGGCCAGGATGGCGATGAAAATCAGGTTGTCGATACCCAGTACGATTTCCAGTACGACCAGCGTCAGCAGGCCGACCCAGATTGTCGGGTCAAATAACCATTCCATGTGTGTAACCTTGTAAAGTCAGTAAGTATCAAGCTTGCCTGGCGGCCAGTGCCCCAGGGAATCGTGTTGCTATTGCGTGATGTGGCGGCGGACGCGCGGCGGCCGGGTGGCCTGCCGCGCGTCCGCTTCGGCAAGTGCCCCCGGTCCCGCTTGCCAAATGATGGCGCAAAACGGCGCCCCCTGGCGCGAGGTCGGGTATAGCGTGATGGGGTCGTTGTCGCATTCGTCGGCGTCGCAGCTGTCGCCGGGCAAGCCCGCATGGACGCCGGGGTCAAGGCAATCGGCGACGAAGGCAGGCGTGGCAGTAGTGCCGGCCGCGACTGCATGCTGGAATGGGGAAGGGCTGGCGTCAGCCATGCTGGCGAACGCCTGGGGTAAGGCAATGAAGACAAAAAGGCAGAGCAGGACGAGAGCTCGTCTCATATACAGGCAGATAGTTCCGGAACCGTGGAGTATAACACGCGCACATAACAGCCCGATGACAGGCACTTGCGTAACTGACAAGCATGACGTAAATTGCGAGAGCAATGATTTCCCTGGGCAGCGAAGACGCAGCGCGGGTCCATGGCAATTCTTGCGTTCGTATTCCATTGCGCCCGCTTTTGCGCTTGTCTAATAACGTAGTGCTACCAGGATTCCGATTTGAAACCAATTACCGCCCTCCTGCTTGCCGCCGGCATCCTCTCGCCGTCGTTCATCCTGGCCGCCATCCCGGTCGAAGCCGCGCCGATTCAGAAAACCGGCAAGGCCGCATCGAACCGTGCCGCCGCCGTCAAGGTCACGTCCGTCGAAGGCATCACCGAATACCGCCTGGCCAATGGCTTGCGCGTGCTGCTGTTCCCGGACGCCAGCAAGCCGACCCTGACCACCAACATCGTCTACCTGGTCGGCTCGCGCCATGAAAACTACGGCGAAACGGGCATGGCCCACTTGCTCGAGCACTTGCTGTTCAAGCCCAGCGCCAACTTCGGCGTCAAGAAGGGCACGAAAACCCCCGTCGAGATCCTGAACTCGACAGGGGCCGATTTCAACGGCACCACCTGGTACGACCGCACCAATTACTACGCCACCTTCCCCGCCAACGATGACAACCTGCGCCAGATGCTGGCCATGGAAGCGGACCGCATGGTCAACGCGGCCATCGACCAGAACGATCTGTGGAATCCGAAGACGCAGAAGGGCGAAATGACGGTCGTGCGCAACGAGTTCGAAATGGGCGAGAGCGACCCGATCGGCGTGACCAGCGAACGCATCCAGGCCGTCGCCTACGACTGGCACAACTACGGCAAGTCGACCATCGGCGCCCGTTCCGACATCGAACAGGTCAACATTCCCCGCCTGCGCGCGTTTTACCATAAATATTATCAGCCGGATAACGCCGTGCTGATGGTGGCGGGCCGCTTCGATGAAGCCAAGGTCTTGAAACAGATCAATGAACTGTTCGGCAAGATCCCGAAACCGACGCGCGTGATCGAACCGACCTACACGGCCGAGCCGGTGCAGGATGGCGAGCGCGCCGTGACGGTGCGCCGCAGCGGCGGCACGCAGTTCGTCGGCGCCGGCTATCACGTGGCGCCGTCCGGCAACCCGGACGCTGTCGCCATCGAGGTGCTCGGTCACGTGCTGACGGACGCGCCCGCCGGCCGCCTGCACAAGGCGCTGGTGGAAACCAAGCTGGCCAGCAAGATCGAATACAACTCGGTGAGCAACCTGGAGCCGGGCTACAACCTGTTCGGCGCCCTGGTGCCCGTCGATGGCAACCTCGACGCGGCGCAAGCGGCGATGCTGAAAGTGCTGGAAGAACTGAAGTCGCAGCCGGTCACGGATGCGGAAGTGGCGCGCGTGAAACAGCAGCTGAACAAGCAGGTCGAGCTGATCACGTCGAATACGGCGCGCCTGACGATCGCCCTGACGGAGTCCCTGGCGGCAGGCGACTGGCGTCTGTTCTTCCTGCAGCGCGACCAGCTCGACAAGCTGACGACGGCGCAGGTGCAGGCGGCGGCCGAGAAATACCTGAAGAGCTCGAACCGCACTGTGGGCCGTTTTATCCCCACCGATGCGCCGGACCGCACCGTCGTGCCGGCCTATGCCGACGTGGCGCCGCAACTGGCCGGCTATACGGGCCGTGCCGTGGTGGCGCAGGGCGAGGCGTTCGACCCGAGTCCCGACAATATCGAAGCGCGCACCCAGCGCTTCACCTTGCCGAACGGCCTGAAGGGCGCCTTGCTGCCGAAGAAAACCAAGGGCAGCACCGTCAGCGTCGTGCTGAAACTGCAGCTCGGCAGCGAAGAGAGCCTGCGCGGCAAGGGGCAAGTGGGCAGCTACACGGCCAGTCTGTTGTCGCGCGGCACGGATAAACTGTCGCGCCAGGAAGTAAAGGACAAGTTCGACCAGCTGGGCACGCAAGTGGCCATCACGGGCGGCGCCGAGGGCATTACCGCCATGCTGATGGGCAAGCGCGAAAACTTGCCTGCCGCCATGGACCTGCTGGCACAAGTGCTGCAAAAGCCGGCCCTGAACGAAACGGAATTCCTGGAATTGCAGCGCGAGCAGGTCGGCCGCGCGGAGCAGGAATTGCCTGAACCGCAGCCGCTGGCCGTGAACGCCTTCCGCCGCCTGCTCGACGCCACGCCGGAGGGCCATGTGCGCCATATCGGCACCTTGCCGGAAGAACTGGCGCAATTGAAAGCCATCAAGGTTGCCGATGTGAAAGCCTTCCATGGCGCTTACTATGGCGCGTCGAACGCCACGTTTGCCGCCGTGGGCGACTTCGACCCGGCCGCGCTGAAGGCGCAAGTGGCCAGCCTGTACGGCAGCTGGAAGACGCAGCAGCCGTATGTGCGCATTCCCGATGCCGTCAAGCCTGTGAGCGGCGAGAAAGTCACGCTGGAAACCCCGGACAAGGCCAACAGCGTGCTGTTCGCCATCCAGCCAATTCCCCTCAAGGATGACGCCGCCAGCTATCCGGCCTTGCTGATCGCCAATCACATGCTCGGTGGCGGCGCCTTGCGCAGCCGCCTGGCCGACCGCATCCGCCAGAAGGAAGGCCTGTCGTACGGCGTCGGTTCGCAAGTGAGCGTGCCGTCGCGCGAACCGGCCGGCTACTGGATGGCGTATGCCATCAGCGCGCCGCAAAACACGGTCAAGGTGGAAGCGGCCCTGCGCGAGGAAATCACCAAGGCGCTGGCCGACGGGTTCTCGGAAGCGGAACTGGCCGAGGCGAAAAAGGGCTGGCTGCAATCGGAAGAAGTGAGCCGCACGCAGGACAGCGCTCTGGCCAGCGGCCTCGCCAGCTACCTGGCGCAAGACCGTACCATGGCTTACGACAAGGACCTGGAAGCGAAAGTGGCCGCCTTGACGCTGGCGCAAGTGAACCAGGGCCTGCGCGAATACCTGAAGCCATCGGCCGTCTCGATCGTGACGGCGGGCGACTTTGCCAAGGTGGCGAAAGAGGGCGACAGCGGCGCGAAGGCAACGACGTCGAAATAATCCGTTTCACATAGAAAAAACCCGCTGGCAAGGTCACTTGCCAGCGGGTTTTTTATTGATGCGTGTCAGCTTAGCGCGGAGCAAGCTCGGCTACGTAGATCTCCACGCGGCGATTGCGTGCGCGTCCCGAGGCATCCGCATTCGAGGCGATCGGCTCGCGGGCGCCGCGGCCTTCCGTGACGACGCGCGTCGGCGAGACGCCGCGCATGGCCAGGTAGTCGCGCGTGTGGGCCGCGCGTTCCACCGACAGCGGTTCGTTGATGGAATCGCTGCCCGTGCTGTCCGTATGGCCGATGATGCTGACCGTGGTGTTCGGGTTTTCGTTCAGGGTGGCGGCAAAGCGGTCGAGGATGGGGCGGAAGTTGCCCTTGATGTCGGCGCGGTTGGTATCGAAGGAAATGTCGCTGGGGATTTCCATTTTCAGGCGGTTATCGGCCGTTTGCGACACTTGCACACCGGTACCCTGTGTCGCTTGCTCCATCGCGCGCTTCTGGTTTTCCATGCGGTTCGACCAGATATTGCCGACCACGGCGCCAGCTGCGGCACCGATCAGTGCGCCGCCGGCCGTGCGGCCGCTGCTGCCGCCACCGGTGGTGCCGCCGATCAAGGCGCCCAGGCCCGCGCCGATGCCGGCGCCCGTGGCCGTGCCACGTTGCGTCGAGGACATATCCGCGCAGCCGGTGGCGGCCAGTGCGATCACCAGCATGCCGATCAGGGATGTGGCGCCAGGGCCTTTTTTGAATGCTTCTTTCATGGATTTTCTCCTTGTTTTGTTATTGGGACATACCCAGGAATTACCTGCACACGTTACTGCAAAATGCCGCAGTGTGCCAGTGCGCGCACACTGTACGCAAAAGGCGGAAAAAGGGCGGCGCCCGTTTGCACGCGCGCCGCCCCTGTCTGGCCAATGGAGTGGCCTCTATAAACCGCGCCCGCTGATCAAACGCAACAGGATCATGATGACTGCCACCACCAGGAGGATGTGAATGAAGCCGCCAATGGTATAGGAAGTTACCAGGCCCAGCAGCCAAAGAATAATGAGTACGACGGCGATTGTATACAGCATGATGTGTCCTCCGAGAGTAATGTGTGGATGACGGCGGCTGCCTTGGCCTTGCGCTGTCATCAGTTTTTGTCATTGCGCGGCGACCGGGTCGCTGAACGCTTATGCCATGACTAAGTGTCTACTTTGTTTTCATTGTGTTCTGTACGCTGTCGTACACAAGGCTCAACTAGCGGGAGCGGTCGGCGTGTTCATCGGCCATGCCCGGTATCCAGGCCAGCATGCCGGCCATGCCGACGGCGCCGGCCAGGCAGCTGACCATGCCGCCGGTCAACAGCAGCATGACGCCAAACACGGGCGCGCTTGTTTGCACGGGCGCCAGGTCCAGCGCGCAAAAGCCCAGCGCCGTGGCCAATATGCCGCCACCGATAAAGCCGAGCCAGATCCGGTGACTGTTTGTCTTGTCGTTTTCCATCGCACCTCCTTGAAGATATTCGTTGAACTTTCTTGAATGCATCATCTCGCGGGACGGCAAACTCATCTGTACGCCAACGAACATTGTCAAAAAGAAAACGCCCGGACAGGCCGGGCGTGTGTTGAATTTGCAACTCATCGCGGCAGCGGCGCCGCCGCGCTCCGCTTAGCCCATGGCGCGCAAGCCGCCGTTGACGACGCGAACGCGGTCGCCCTGGCGCCAGTTCGGCGCGGCGCTCTGGTGCACGGTGCGCGTCTTGCCGTTATCGAGGCGCACGACGATGTTGTAGCTGCGCGTGGCGCGCACGCTGCCTTCGATCTGATTGCCGGCCACGGCACCGCCTACGGCGCCCAGCACGGTGGCCAGCTGCTTGCCGTGGCCGCCGCCTACCTGGTTGCCCAGCAAGCCGCCGACGACGGCGCCGCCGGCCGCGCCCACGCCGCTGCCTTCGGCGCGCGTATTGACTTCATGGATGGCTTCGATCACGCCGCAGTTGCTGCACACTTGCGGTGCCGGGGCAGCCGCGTATTGCTGTTGTGGTTGCTGCTGGGGCTGCGGCTGGCGCACTGGCTGCTGCTGTTGCTGCTGTTGCTGCTGAGGCGGCAGGGCGGCCAGCGGCTGCGCGCCGGCAGGCTGCAGGTTCGCTGGCGGCTGGTTCGCCTGCAGGTTGGCCATCTGTTCGGCCGAAGTGCCGGCTGCCAGTGGCCGGCTGTCGCTCTGGGACGAAGGCAGCCAGCCCATCAGGGCCGCCGTGCCCACGCCGCAAAACAGCAGGACGGCGACAGCGGCGGCAAGCACCAGCGGATGGAGGGATTTGGTGGTGGTGGTCATGGAAAGCTCCTTGGTTTTTATAAATAATAAATGGGTAGTGCGTGTTATCCGTGCGATTCGCGTGTATTGCCAGTGTGCTGTGCCGCTTGCTTCGCTTCCGTGCGTCACCGTACATACAGGGACGGTATGGCACCGTAGGCTAAGTAAAAATTATGTCGAGTTGTAACGGCACCAAGGAAAAGCAATGCCACTAACGAACGCCAGCATGACCCTGTCCCGCGATGCAGGCCGATCCGGCCTGGGCACGCCTGCGGGTACGCTTGACGCCGGCAACCGCCTGCTGGCCAGCCTGCCCGAGCACGACTTGCGGCATCTGACGGCGCTGTTCGATACGGTCACGGTCGAGGTAGGCGAGGTGCTGTACGAACCGGGCCAGCCTATCGGCCACATTTATTTCCCCCGCGACTGCCTGATCTCGCTGCTGGCCGTGGCGGAAGGCCGCATGACCCTGGAAGTGGGCTCGGTCGGCCGCGAAGGCGTGCTGGGCGCGTCCGTCGCGCTCGGTCATGAGCTGGCGCAAGTGCGTGCCGTGGTGCAACGTTCCGGCATGGCCAGCCGCATCGCGCGGGCCGATTTCTGCGCCGAGTTCGCCCAGCTCGAGTCCCTGCAGCGCTTGCTGTACCGCTACACGGACACCCTGCTGGCGCAAGCCATCCAGATTGCCGTGTGCAGCCGCTTCCACGTGCTCGAGGCGCGCCTGGCCCGTTCGCTGCTGATCACGCGCGACCGCCTGCAATCCGAAAAATTTCACCTCACGCATGAATTCCTCGCCCATACCCTGGGTGTGCGGCGGGTCGGCGTGACCAAGGCAGCGAGCGCGCTGCAACAGCAAAAACTCATCACTTACAGCCGCGGCAATATCGAAATTCTTGATTCGGCCGGCCTGGAAGCTGTCTCCTGCCGCTGCTACGAGCTGGTCAAGGACAGCGGCACCATCGGCATGGCCAACGTCTTCGTCTGACTTTCCTCGCTTGCCTTGCAGCAGGCTTGCCTTCATCCCGCTTGCTTTTATCCTTGTGCCGCAGACGCAAAAAAGCGGGGCGGGCGCCTGCGCACCCACCCCGCTTTCTTGAGCAATAATTACTTCGGCTTGACCTGGTTACCGATCACGCCGCCGACAGCGGCGCCGCCGACTGCGCCGACAGCGCTGCCGCCGGTCAGCACGGAACCGGCAACGGCGCCGACGCCAGCGCCGATGGCGGTGTTTTTATCCTGGCCGGACATGTTGGCGCAAGCCGTCAGGCTCAGCAGCAGGGCGGCAACGGAAGTGGTAGCGGCGATTTTTTTAATGATTTGCATGATAGTTCTCCTATGAATTCAGACCTCGTGGCGCCGGCATGGTATGGGCCGGATGACTTCGTGACGCCGTGTGTTTCAGGCACGATCACAGCATAGGATTGCGGCAAGGCAGGGTCTGTTCGGCAACGCACATAGGGGTGTAACAATTGTAAAGGCGCCCACGCCGCGTTCAGCGCACCTTGCGTACGGCTTTCCCCGGCTTGGGCGCCACCGGTTTCACGCGCGCCTGGGCCAGCAGGGCCGCGCACTCGCTATCCTCGACGGGGCCGGTATTGACCAGCGGCAGCAGTGCCGCCACGGGCGCCACCACGGCCAGCGCCAGTGCGCCGCCGGCGCGCAAGGCCAGCACGCCCTTGTCGACGCTCACGTCGGGCTTGCTGAAAGTGCCATGCACGTACAGGGGCGAGCGCAGCGAAAAGACGCGCAAGCCCTTGCTGTCCGGCCGCAGGGTCAGGTCCAGCCGTTCATCGGCCAGGTTCACCGTGCCATCGATATGCAGGACGGCATCATCCGTGTCGACGATAAACTGGCGCGTCTGCATCAATCCTTTGGTGACGGCGAAATCGGCGGCCATGCAGTTCAGCTTGACCTGCTTGTCGCCAGACAGTTTGGCCAGCACGACACTGCCGATATTCAAGCCCATTTCTTCCAGCAGCAGCTTGCTGATGCTGCCCCGGTTGATCAGCGCGCGCACTTCGCCGTTCGAGCTGCCCAGCAGGGTGGCGACGGAATTGCCCGTGGCCGACAGCGAAGCGTCGCCATTGATTTCGCCCACGCTCGCCTGCAGGGCGGGCAGGCGGGGAAACAGTTGCTGGATGTGCAGATGGCGGGCGCTGGCCTTGAGTTCGGCCGCGATACCGTTGGCGATGACCTTGCCGCTGCCGTCGAGCTTGATTTGCGACGTCAGGGTGCCGCCCGCCACGTTGAAGTTGAGCGGCGTCAATGACAGCACGCCATCCGTCAGCACCACATGCGTATCGAGCTTGCTGATTGGCAGCTCGGCATCGCGCGTGATCTTGTCGGCCGTGTAGCGCACGTCGGCGTCCAGGCTGGTCCAGCGCTCCGTCTTGAACGTTTCCACCGGTAGCACGCGGCCGGCTGGCTGCGTCGATGCCACGCCCCGTTCCTTCTTGCTGGCGCTGGAATCGGCGCCCACCAGCGGACCCAGGTCGGAAAATTGCAGCAGGCGCGAGTGGACTTCTCCCGTCAGGCGCTTGCGCGGCGTGCTGGCGGAAAAGGCCAGCTTGCCACTGATGTCGCTGGAACCCACCTTGCCGGTGAACTTGTCGTACACCCATTCACCGCCGCGCGGCGCCAGGGTGCCCGTCAAATGGCCTTCCGTGCTGAAGTGCGGCGTTTCCGGCAGCAGCACGCCCGTCAATGGATACAGGCTCGCCATGCTGGGCCCCGATAGTTTCAGGCGCACGTCGAGCGCTGCCAGCTTGGCCGGACGCGTCAGGGTGCCTTCGATGGCCATGCTGCTGCCGCCCGCGCGCATGTCGGCCTGGATGGGGAAGGGCGTGCCTTGCTGCTGCAGCGACAGCACGCCGCCGGCCTTGCCGCCGCCCTTGACTCTTTCGCCATGGTATTTGCCCGACAGCGTCCAGGCGATGCCGTAGCGCGCATCGTCCGCGATGGTGTCGACATCGGCGCGCATCGCCGTTTTCGTGACAGCATCGTCCAGATACACGGTGCCCTTGCTGAAGACCACGCCTTGCAATTCCAGCTGCCACGGCGATGGCTGCTCCTGTTTGTCGAAGGTCCAGTTGTTCTTGCCGTCCTTGTTGCGCAGCAAGCGCACCTGCGGCGTGTCGAAGCGCAATTGCGGAATGATGATTTTCTTGTCCAGCAGGGCCAGGGGATTGAGCGAGAACGCCAGCTGGCTGACGGTGGCCAGCTGCGCCCCGTCGTCCGTCCCGGACATGGTGCTTGGGTTGCCCAGGCGCACATCCTTTGCCTGCAGGTGCGGCCATGGCAAATAGTCGCGCCAGCCTTGTTTGCCTCCCGTCGTGGGCTGCTGCCACGTCAGCGTCAGGTCGCCTTCGATGGCGAACGGTCTCCCCAGCGCTTCGCTGGCGCGCGCATTGAGCCAGGGCCTGGCGCGGTTCCAGTCCATATTCATCAGGACGATGGAGGCGGTGACGGGCAGGGCGATGAGTACGGCGGCGCTGACGAGGGAGATTTTCTGACGGCGGGACAGTTGCATGGTAGACGATTCTTTCTGGACAAGTATTCACGATGCTACAGGAATCGCTCCTCAGCCGGGCCCGTTTCTCGCTTTTGCGGTCCGGCACGTGCGCTGGCGCACGTTGCCGATGCAAGTATTGTCGATTTCTTACTCTATGTGCGGCACCGAACGGATATGCGGGGAGCTGGAGCCTATAACGTCTACATCAAACGCCGTTCCTGATTCCAGATGTACCGACGTATGAACCCTAACGCTTACACATTCTCCAGGAGAAAAAAAATGACAAACCGAGATTTCAAGATTTCCCCACTGGCCGCCCTGGCCGCCTGCGCCACGGCCGTTGTCCTGATGACGGGCTGCTCGAGCCTGAAAACGCCAGCCACGGCCGATGTCGCCGTGTCGCGCGCCGCCGTCGATAACGCCGCCAGCGCCGGCGCCGCCGACCTGGCACCCGATGAAATGCGTTCGGCCCGCGAAAAAATGCGCATGGCTAACCAGGCCCTGAAAGACCGTGACTACAAAACGGCGCGCGACCTGGCCGACCAGGCGCAAGCCGATGCCAAGCTGGCGCAAAGCAAGGCCAACTCGGCCAAGGCCACCAGCGCCGCCGACGAAATCAACGAGAACATCCGCGTCATGCGCGAAGAACTCGACCGTGCCAATCAGCAAGCCCCGAAACAATAACCAAGAATAAGAACAGGATTCCATCATGAAAAAAGCTACTTACACCACCATTCCCGGCCTGCTGGCCATGGCCGCCCTCGTTGCCGCCTGCAGTTCCGCACCGACCACCACCAGCCTGCTCGACCAGACCCGCGGCGACTACATGGCGGCGCAATCGAACCCGATGGTATCGACCTATGCGCCACGCGAATTCCGCGAAGCGAGCGCTGCGCTGGAAGCGGCAAACGCCGCCGCCACGCGCCAGGAAGATAGCGAAAAAGTCGACAAGCTGGCCTACCTGGCCAAGCAAAAGATAGCCACGGCGCAAGAAGTAGCCAAGCAGAAAGCGGCCGAAGCCGATATCGCCAACGCGGGCAAGCAGCGCGACCAGTTGCGCCTCGATGCGCGCACGCAGCAGGCTGACCAGGCCACGGCCCGCGCCCAGACGGCGCAAGCGGATGCGGAAGCGGCCAAGGCCCAGGCTCAGGCTGCAGAAGCATCGGCCCGCGATGCGCAAGCGCGCGCCGCCGGACTCGAAGCACAGCTGGCCGACCTGGCCGCCAAGAAAACCGAACGCGGCATGGTCATTACCCTGGGCGACGTGCTGTTTGGCACGGACAAGGCGAACCTGACGGCCGATGGCGTGAATACGGCGCGCAAGCTGGCCGAGGTGCTGAAAAACAACCCGCAGCGCACCGTGCTGATAGAAGGCTTTACCGATAGCACGGGCGGCTCCGCGCACAACCTGGAATTGTCGCAACGCCGCGCCGAATCCGTGCGCAATGCGCTGCTGGAGCAAGGCATCAGCCGCGACCGCATCGCCACGAAAGGCTATGGCGCCGCCTATCCGGCCGCCGGCAACGATACGGCGGCAAACCGCCAGCTGAATCGCCGTGTGGAAATCGTCTTGTCGGAAGATAACACGGCCATTCCAGCCCGCCGTTAAGCCGCGCCGCCTGGTGCGGCAGTAGAAAGGCAGCACCGGCCGAAGTTTGGCCGGTGGATACCCATGTAATACTTGAAAGGAAGCATCATGACCCAAACATCTGTTGAGATTCCAGCTGGCATCGATACGGCCGCCATCCGCGCCGCCGCCAAAAACCTCGATGACGGCGCCGTGACGGCCGGCTACCAGGGCGACCGCCAGGAGTTGATCACCCTGTTGAATGGGGCGCTGGCCACCGAACTGGTGTGTATTGCGCGCTATAAACGCCATTACTACACGGTGAGCGGACGCGACAACGGCACCATCAAGGCCGAGTTCCTTGAGCATGCGCAGCAGGAGCAGGAACACGCCGACTGGCTGGCCGAACGCATCGTGCAACTCAATGGCAAGCCAGATTTTAATCCTGCAACATTGCTTGCGCGCAGCCATGCCGAGTATGATGACTCCGAAGACGTGCAAAGCATGGTGCGTGCCAATCTGATCGCGGAACGGGTGGCGATCGAGTCGTATCGCCAGATGATCGTGAAAATTGGCGATAAAGACCCGACCACACGCCATTTGTTGATCAAAATCATGGCTGTCGAAGAAGAGCACGCCGATGATATGCGCGATCTAATGGAATAGTGTTTTTGAGTAAAGTAGGTATAGTAACTACATTCATCCACAGCTAAGGAGCTAAACCATGTTGGAAAATAATATCACCACCGTCAATAACGATGTCAAAACCCTGGTCAAGGATGCGCAAGCCCTGTTCAGCGCCGCTGCCGCCCTGACCGGTGAAAAAGCCGATGAAGTGCGCATCAAGGGCATGAAAACCCTGGACGCTGCCCTGGCCAAGGCGCACGAAGCGCAAGCGTCGGCCATCGTTGCTACCAAACAGCTCGCCTCCCAGGCGGACGGTTATGTCAAGGAAAACCCATGGCGCACGGTAGCCGTCGCCGCTGGCGTCGGCGTACTGGTCGGCTTCATCCTGGGCCGCAAGTAATCCATTGTCAGGAGCGATATGGACAAGTCTGCTTCGTCTCACCAGGGGCCGGGATTGATCGGCTCGGTCGCCGGCCTGGCCAAAAACGCCGTCGGACTGATGTTGTCGCGGCTGGAACTGGCCACCATTGAACTGTCGGAAGTGCGCAATCACATGCTGCAGCTCGTGGTCATTTTCGCCCTGGCGACAGTGGCGGGCTTGTTTGCCATCGCTTACGGCAGCGTACTGATCGTTTTCCTGGCCTGGGATAGCCTGGGCTGGAAGATCCTGGCGATCATGACGGTCGTGTTCGTACTGCTGGCCATCGCGCTGGTCATGTATGCGCGCGCCATGCTGCGTCAAGGAAAGCTGTCCATGCCTGCCACCATGGCGGAATTGAAGGCCGACCGCGACATGCTGATGTAAGCGGGCTCACGAGGAGAATTCATGTCGGAAACCGACAAACTGGCGGCGCAAGCCGCCCGCAAGCGCCTGCTGATCGCCCAGGGCGAAATGTATCGCGTGGGCATCGTGCATGCGCGCGCCAACGTGGGCTATGCCCTGCGTCCCGAATCGCTGCTGCAGGGCGTGGTCGAAACGGCGGTCGGCTTTGCCGGCCACCGCGTCGAGTCCTTGCTGGCGCCGGGCGGCATGCGTTTGCAGGGCGCCATGCCCTACGTGCTGACGGCGTTATCGTTTATCGGGCGCAAGAAGCTGGTCAAGCCGGCCCTGGTCCTCGTGGCCGTGGCCGCCGTGGCCGCCAGCTGGCTGCGCCGCAAGCGTTGAACGCCAGCCGTGTTGCACAGGAGCGCCGTCATTGACGGCGTTTTTTTTGCCCGTACCCAACGTCCGGCACGGGCAGACGCAATCCCTTACAATGATTCACGCCGTATTTCGCGCGGCGCACAGAGGGGCCATCTTGATGACGAATTCAAAGACACCGATCAATCAGTTAAATCCCTCGCGCCTGCGCATCGTGCTGGTGCTGCAGGGCGGCGGCGCACTGGGCGCCTACCAGGCCGGCGTCTACCATGCGCTGCACGAACATGGCCTGGCGCCCGACTGGGTGGTGGGCACCTCGATCGGCGCCATCAATGCGGCCATTTTGGCCGGCAACAAACACGAGGACAGGCTCGTGCGTTTAAAACAGTTCTGGCAGCGCGTGGCGCACCGCGACAGCGTCGACATGAATCTCGTTTCGGACCAGCAGCGCCGCTCGAACATCTGGCTGGCCACGCTCGATACGGTGCTGCGCGGCGTGCCCGGCTTCTTCAAGCCGCGCATTTTCAGCCTGTTCTCCGCGGGAATCGCCGTCAAGCCGGAAGAGGCCAGCTTTTATGACACCAGTGAGCTGGCCAGCACCCTCGAGGAACTGGTCGATTTCGATTACCTGAACCAGCCCGGCGGCATGCGCCTGACGGTCAACGCCCTGCGCGTCAAATGCGGCAGCCTCACCAGTTTCGACAGCCAGCAGCAAGCCCTGACGGCGGACCATATCCGCGCCAGCGGCGCCTTGCCGCCCGGCTTTGCCGGCGTGCGCGTCGATGGCGATTTATATTGGGATGGCGGCCTGTACTCGAATACGCCGCTGGAAACCGTGCTCGACGACACGCCCCACGTCGATACCCTGGTCTTCATGGTCGACCTGTGGAGCTCGGAAGGGCCGGAACCGACCACCCTCGATGAGGTGCAGACGCGGCAAAAGGACGTCACCTTCGCCTCGCGCTCGAAGCGGCATATCGCTGATTATGTCAATACGCACACCTTGCAGCGCAAATTGCGCGAGCTGTACGCCGGCCTGCCTGGCACAAAGCACAACCGCCAGCAGACGGAAGAGCTCGTAGCGCTGGGCTGCGACAGCACCATGCACATCGTGCGCCTGCCGTATGCGGGGCGCGACTGGCACATGGCGGCCAAGGATATCAATTTCTCCAAGGGCTCCATCGAGTGGCGCTGGGAGCAGGGCTACCAGGATGGCTTGCGCGCGATCAAGGCGGCCGGCTGGCTGGCCTTCGTCACGGAAGACACGCCGCTCGTGGTGCACGAGTTGCCGCCCTACGAGCGCGACGCGGCCTGATCAGGCCGCGTCGAAATCGCATGCGCGTCACTGCGGATGCGCCGCTGCACGCAGTTTTTCCGCATTTGCCATGTCTTGCCGGTAAGTATCCTGCGCGTCCTTCAGGCAGGTGGCCCGCGTGGCGGACGGTTCCAAGCGGCACGCTTTTTTGGCCTCGGCCAGGGCGGCGGCGATTTCCTTGCGCAAAGTGCGCAGCTGGGCTTGCGCCGTGCTGTCTTCCTGGTACCAGCGTTGCGGGTCGCCCGGCTGCGGCGTGGCCGTCTGCGCCAGTGCCATCGGCGCCAGGCTGCAGGCGAGCAGGGTGGCCAAGAGTGTATTGTGGATAGTCATGATATTTCCTCCTTGAAATAAAAAAGGCGCCGTAGCGCCTTTTTTTACAACCTGCCCGTCAGTAATAGCAGGATCAGTATCACTACGACCAGGCCGGCGATGCCGCTGGGGCCGTAACCCCAGTTGCGGCTATGCGGCCAGGTAGGCAGGACGCCGACCAGGGCCAGGATCAAGATGATCAGAATGATGGTGCCCATGGCAACTCCTTGTTATGGTACGACTCATGCGGTATGGCGGATGCCTGCTGACAAGCTCCGCCGAGAATTAATAGCGGTAGACGCGGCCGTCCACGACGCGCACGCGGTTGCCCGGGCGCAAATCATTCGCGTTGTCCTGCACTACAGTACGGTATTCGCCGTTGTCGAGACGCACGCTGATCTGGTAGGCCTGCGCCTGCTGCCTGCGGCCTTCGACCTGGTTGCCCACGACGCCGCCGGCGACGGCGCCCGCCACGGTGGCGGCCGTGCGTCCGCTGCCCGAACCGATGGTATTGCCCAGCAGGGCGCCGGCGATGCCGCCGACCACGGCGCCCGCGCCGCTGGTTTGACCGCCACCCTGCACGATCTGGATGGAGTCGACGGTGCCGTACATGGCGGACTCAGGCTGGTTGGCCGGGTAATATTGTTGCGACTGGGTAGGGCCGGTGGCACAGCCGCTCAGTACGGCGGTGGCGGCGAGCATCAGTGCAGCCAAGGTGGCGTTGGTTTTCATTTTATTCTCCTGACGAGGTGAGGGTGTAGTGCCATCTTAGTCATGCCCCTGTCCCCGGTCTGTACGCTGCCGCACGTACTTATTTGCAGTCGAAAAGGGGAGTGCGGGCAGGAGCGATCCGGCAAAAACGTTGTTATTTCTCCATATTGCCCTTCCACTTTCAAAATAAATTACTTGTGTACGGCAGCGTACAGAAGAGCGGCGACTATCCACGTAAAACGGTAGTCATGCCAAGCAGACATGCTTGCTACCACCAGGGAGAAATACAACATGAACAAGAATAAGCTTTTCACCGCCATCGTCGTCAGCCTGGCATGCGCCGCATGGGGCGGCCAGGCAGTGGCGGCCACGCCGGAAGCAAAAGCAGCGTACAAGGCGGCCAATGAACAGGCTGGCCTGAATTACAAACTGGCGCATGCCGAGTGCGAAAAAATCACGGGCAACCCCAAGGATGTCTGCATCGCCGAAGCGAAGGCCGTGCGCACCTACGATGAAGCCGTGGCCCAGGCGCAATACACGAATACGCTGCGTGCCTACACCAAGGCGCGCATCAAGATTGCCGATGCCAATTACGATGTCGATCTGGCCCGCTGCAATGCGCTGACGGGCAACGACAAGGATGTCTGCGTCAAGCTGGCCAAGTCCACCAAGGTGGCGGCCCTGGCCGACGCCAAAGCGGACAAGAAAGTCATCGAAGCGCGCAGCGATGCGCGTGAAGCAAAAAGAAAAGCCGAGTACAAGGTCGCGACAGAAAAATGCGATGCATTGGCCGGCGCAGCCAAGGATGACTGTATCAAGGCTGCAAAAACCCAGTTTGGCTACTGAGCTCCCTCCGGCGCGCAGTCACCACACTGGTATAAGAAGCTCATTGTGAGCACATTGATTGACCACTCCTAAGGAAAAAACCATGAAATTCACTAAATCTATCGCTACTGGCCTTTTCGTCGCTTCCCTGTTCGCCGTTGCAGGCTGCGCATCGACCCCAACCAAAGAAGGCACGGGCGAGTACATCGACGACGCGGCCATCACCACCAAAGTGAAAGCCAGCATCTTCAACGAGCCTACCCTGAAATCGACGGAAATCAACGTTGAAACCTTCAAGGGCGTGGTTCAGCTGAGCGGCTTCGTTGCCCAGCCAGCCGATGCCGCCAAAGCGGGCGAAGTTGCCCGTGGCGTCAAGGGCGTGAAGTCGGTAAAAAACGACATCCGCGTCAAGTAATGGCCTGACCTGCCGCAGCGGCCAGCCTCACGGCTGGCACTGCGGCCCTCCACCGACCGTCGCGGGAATCGCATGCATATCCAGCCTACAGATACCCCGCCCGAGCCGGTGGCGGCTGCCTCCACCGAGCCTGCCGGGCCACCTCCCGGCGCGCCCGTGGAGCAGCCAGACTCAACCTTGCGCTTGCCGCTGCATGTCAATGCGCGTGGCATGGCCTTGGGCATCATCGCCACCGTCAGCTTCATTTATGCGCTGCAGTGGGCACAGAAATTCCTCATTCCTGTCATCTTCGGCATTTTCATTGCCTACACCCTCAATCCCGTCGTCGCCTGGCTGGAAAAGCTGCGCCTGCCGCGCGCCATCGGCGCCACGGCCGTCACGGCCCTGATCCTGTTCGGCTCCATCGTCGTGGTCGAGCGCGTGCAGGGCGAATTCGAATCCATCGTTGAAGAGTTGCCGGCCGCCACGCATAAACTGTCGCGGCTGATCGCCGCCAATACGGGCGGCAAGAACAGCACCTTCCAGAAGATGCAGGCCGTGGCCAATGAAATCGAGCAAGTGGCCGCCGGCGCCGAAGCGCGCCGCAACAACCGCCGCGCCGCCGCGGCCGAGGCGCCCAACTTCAAGATCATGGACTGGGTCTGGGCCGGTTCGCTGGGCCTGGTGGGCTTCCTCAGCCAGGCCACCATGGTCATCTTCCTCGTATTCTTCCTGCTGCTGTCGGGCGACACCTTCAAGCGCAAGCTCGTCAAGCTGACGGGACCGTCGCTGAGCCGCAAGAAGGTCACCGTGCACATCCTGGAAGATATCAACACTTCAATCCAGAACTATATGTTCATGCTGCTCGTCACGAATGTCTTGCTGGCCGTCCTGATGTGGATCGCCCTGCGCGTGATCGGCCTGGAAAACGCGGGCGCCTGGGCCATCGTGGCCGGCTTGCTGCACATCATGCCGTATTTCGGCCCCTTGCTCATCACCATCGCCACGGGGCTGGTCGCCTTCCTGCAGTTCGAATCGCTGGAAATGGTCTTGCTGGTGACGGGCACGTCGATGGCCATCGCCACCCTGGTGGGCACCTTTGTCACCACCTGGATGACGGGGCGTATCGCGCGCATGAATCCTACTGCCGTGTTCGTCAGCCTGCTGTTCTGGGGCTGGCTGTGGGGTGTCTGGGGATTGCTGCTGGGCGTGCCCATCATCGTCATGGTGAAGGTCGTCGCCGAGCGCGTGCAAGGCATGGAAGTGGTGGCGGAACTGCTGGGCGAATAGCTTGCGGCAACGCCAAGAAAAACGGCGCCCTCGGGCGCCGTTGCTGCATCCGGAACGACACCTTACGACTGGTGGCGTTTCAGTATCTTCACTTGCACGTCGCCGTCTTCCGTCTTCGGCATATCCTTCATGCTGCCCAGCTGCAAGGCGAACTGGCGTGTAAATTCGGCGCCCAGGAAGAAGATTTGCGCCGAGTAATACACCCACAGCAGCAGGGCGACCAGCGAACCGGCGGCGCCATAGCTGCTGGCCACGCCGCTATTGCCGATATACACGCCAATCGCATATTTCCCCAGTGAAAACATGAAAGCCGTGCCGATGGCGCCGATCAGCACGTCGCGCCAGGACAGGCGCACGCGCGGCAGCATTTTATAGATGACGGCAAACAGGCTGGCGATGACGGCAAAGCCGATCAGGTTCGACAGGATGGTAAACAGCACGGCAGTGTCTTTCCACACGCCTTCCCAAAAGTTGGCGAGGATGGCCATGGCGGCGTTGACCACCAGCGACACCATCAGCAGGAAGGCCAGCACCAGTACCAGGCCAAACGACAGCAAGCGCGTGCGCACCATGTCCCAGGCACCCGCTTCCTTCAAGGGTGGCACTTGCCAGATTTCATCGAGACTGGCTTTCAGTTCGGCAAATACGCTGGTGGCGCCAAACAGCAGCAGGGCGCTGGCGATGAGGGTGGCGATGCGGCCCTGTTCATGGTTTTTCGCGCCGGCCAGCACGAGCTGGATGGCTTCGGCACCCTGCGTGCCCAGCAAGCCCTGCAATTGCCCCATCAGCTCGCCGCGCGCAGCGGCCGGGCCATAGAAAAAGCCGGCGATGGCGATCACCAGCACGAGGATGGGGGCGATGGAAAACAGGGTGTAGTAGGCGAGGGCGGCGCCCTTGCTCGAGGCGCGGTGTTCCAGCCATTCGGTGACGGAGCAGTAGACGACGCTGCGCATCTGCTTGCTGAACGGCGCGAGGCCGGCCAGTCTGGGATAGCGGGTAGAGAAATTCATGATGGCTTTCAATGCAAAAAAGGGGCGCGAGCCCCTTTTTTTTAATTCACAAGTGGCGTACCACTGTCGAGCTTACTGCACGCGGCGTTCGATGGTGATTTGCTCCACTTCAACGCGGCGGTTAGGTTCCAGGCACTTGATCAGGTCGGCACGTTTCTTGTTGTTGCACTCCACGACCGGATTGGTCGAACCCTTGCCTTCAGCCGACAGGCGGTTGGCGGCAACACCGTGGGCGACCAGGTATTCCTTGACTGCGTCAGCGCGCTGTTGCGACAGTTTCAGGTTGTACTTGGGCGAACCGATGCGGTCGGCATAACCACTGATGACGACGTTGTTGACGTCCGGCGATGCGTTCAGCACGCGTGCGATTTCGTCGAGCTTGGTTTGTGTCGGGCCCAGCTTGGCGCTGTCGAACGCGAACAGTTCCGTTGCCGACATCGTCACTTTTTCAAAGCGTGGCGGCGGTGCAGGCGGTTTGTCGAACGCGTAGTTCAAGCCCACGGTGACGTAGTAGTTGTTGGACTTGCTGCTCGGGTCGAACGTATTGCCGCGCAGGAAGCCGTGCACATTGCGTACGTCAGCCTGCAGGGACAGCTGCTCCGTGATGCTGGACTGGAAACCCAGGCCCACGCTCGCGTATGGCGAGCTCTTCGTGCGTTCACCGAAGGCGAAGCTGGTGTCCTTGTCGCGCTGCATGCCTGCACCGACCAGCAGGAAAGGACGGAAGGCTTTGCGCGAGAACATGTACAAGCCGTCTACGCCCAGCGTATTTTGCTGGTAGCGCTGACCGCCATCCTTGGAACGGGCATACGTGGTGCCCAGCTGGATATCCCAGTCCTGGGAAACAGGCTTACCGAAACGCAAGCCTGCGCCATAACCGGTTTTATCCGTGGCGAAATCGGAATCTGGCTTGAGTGCGTTGATGCTAGGTTGAATATACCAGGAGGGATTGATTTCCTGGGCCTGTGCGCCGAGGGCGGAGCACAGGACTGCGGCGGCAACGGCGATTTTTTTTAGATTATTCACAAGTAACTCCCAACGTTGATAAGAGATTTTCTCTACGGCATCAAAGACACATCTTGCTACACGTGCTATTGCTAGATATAGACCACACTTCCAGGTGCGCATTCTTGTGATAAATGCACTGCTGTTGGACTAGAGAATACGATTGCAGGTTCAGGTGGTCGGTGCGCTGGCGCACAAAGCATTGCGGTATATCAATAGCGTTGCAGATTCACGACAAAGATTGTGGTGTTGAAAAAAACTAATTTTATTGGTGAAACTTTTACAAGCACGGTCATTTCCTGGCACCGCGGCGACAGGCAATCGTACGACTTATCACCTGCATGCCACTGTATATTAGCAACAATGATGAGCTTGATAACTAATAATACATTGATGTTGTATTCCTGCCGCGTTCTGTTGTTTTTCTGGGCTTCCGCCAGGCAACTTTTGCGCGCCGCAGCCAGCTCCGCCACTTTTCCTCAAGGAGTCATCCGTGCCTGACCTGTCCCGTGTTCTTACTTCCCCGCTGTCCGGCAAGCTGGGCCCGCTGTGCCTGCTGCTGTCGCTGGGCCTGGCGGCGCCAGCCTGGGCCGATAGCGGCGTGTCCCTGTTTTCACCGAGCGGCACGGTCAAGGCCGTGCGCCAGGTGCGGGCCCAGTTCGCCACGCCGATGGTGCCGTTCGGCGACATGGGCTTGCCCGCGCCGTTCGCCATCGATTGCGGCAAGGCCGAGCCGGCCGTCGTGGCGGGCGCGGGTCGCTGGGCCGACGAGCGCAACTGGAACTTCGATTTCGAGCGCGACTTGCCGGCCGGCGTGGCCTGCAGCTTTACCTTGAAGCCGGGACTCAAGGACCTGGCGGGCCAGACCCTGCAGGGAAGCACGTCCTACCGCTTTTCCACTGGCGGCCCGGCCATCGTCGAGGCCGTACCGTATGACGGCCAGCCCTACATCGATGAAAACCAGATATTCGTGCTGGGCCTGGACGCCGCGCCGAACGAGGCCAGCGTGGCCGCCAACGCGTATTGCCGCGCCGATGGCATCAATGAAAAGATTCCCGTGCGGCGGCTTGTAGGCAAGGAGCTGGAGCAGGTATTGACTTTGCGCAAGAGCTTTCTCGACCGCTACCTGACCGTGTACTTCAAGAAGCGGGGCGTCGTGTGGAAAGTGGGCATGCCTGTTGCGAGCAAGGGCGCGCCGCCTTTGCCTGTCACCGTGCTGCAATGCAAGCGCAGCTTCCCCGCCAACGCCAAGGTGTCGCTGGTGTGGGGCGAGGGCATCGCCAGCGCCGGCGGCATCGCCACGGACAAGGCGCAAACCCTGCAGTTCAAGACGCGTCCCGACTTCACGGCCAAGTTCAGCTGCGAGCGCAGCAATCCGAAGGAGCAGTGCATTGCCTTCCTGCCCATGCGCGTGCAGTTTTCCGCGCCCGTGAGCGCGGCGCAGGTGCGCGCCATGACCCTGAAGGGCGGCGGCAAGACCTATGCGCCGACGATTTCAAAAGAGGAAGAAAAGGCGGAATTCCTGTATGGCGCCACCTTCAATGGTCCATTTCCCGTGCAGGCCAGTTTTGTGCTGAGCTTGCCGCCGGGCTTGAAGGACGATGCGGGCCGCGCCTTGCTCAATCGCGCGCGCTTCCCCATGACGGTGCGCACGGGCGAACAGCCGCCGCTGCTGAAGTTCCCGGCCCCGTTCGGCATTATCGAAGCCAAGGGCGACGGCTTGCTGCCCGTCACTGTGCGCAATATCGAGCCCGTGCTGTCGGGCAAGGAAGTCGCGCAAGCCTCGGCTGCCGCCACGGGCGCCAGCTTGCGCGTGCCCGACAATGACGACAAGTTCATCATCGAGTGGATGCAGCGCCTGGCCGGCAATGGCGACGGGGGCGAATACTGGCAGCCTTACGCCCAGTATGCGGGCAACATGAGCAAATCCGTGCTGGCGGGCGCTGCCGGCACGCGCCCCATCAGCCTGCCGCGTCCTGATGGCCGGAAAACCTTTGAAGTGATCGGCATCCCTTTGCAGAAGCCGGGCTTTTATGTGGTCGAGCTGGCCAGCCCCATCCTTGGCAAGGCGTTGCTGGGCAAGCCGACGACCGCGTATATCCGCACGGCCGCGCTGGTGACGAACCTGGCGGCCCACTTCAAGCATGGCGCGCAATCGTCGCTGGTGTGGGTGACGTCGCTGGACAAGGGCGTGCCTGTTGCGAAAGCGCAAGTGGCCGTGCGCGACTGCGCCGGCAAGCTGCTGTGGCAAGGCGCCACGGGCGCGGACGGCGTGGCGCACATCCCCGGCGAGCTGGCCAATTCCAGCTGCAAGAACAATGGCCGCTACTTTATCAGTGCGCGCAGCGGCGGCGACATGACGTTCACCCTGTCGGACTGGGTGGGCGGCATCGAAGCCTGGCGTTTCAATTTGCCCACGGATGACACGCGCGCCGACAACACCTTGCTGGCCACGGTATTCGACCGCACCTTGCTGCGCGCCGGCGAAACCGTGCACATGAAGCACTTTATTCGCAAGCACACGGCCGAAGGCATGAGCCTGGTCGACAAGAACAACGGTCCCGGCAGCGCCACCTCCGTCGTCATCACGCACCAGGGCAGCGACCAGAACTATCAATTACCGCTGCGCTGGTCCGCCGGCGGCACGGCGGAAAGCGACTGGCTCATCCCCGCCGACGCCAAGCAGGGCGAATACAGCGTCACGATGGCGGGCCGCCCGTCCGGCAGTTTCCGCGTGGAAGCGTTTCGCGTACCGACCATGAAAGCCGTGCTGCAGGGACCGAAGGCGCCCGCCGTGCAGGCAAAGCAGCTGGCCCTCGATGCGCAAATCACGTATCTGGCCGGCGGCGCCGCCACCAACGCACCCGTCAAGCTGCGCACGGTGCTGCAGGACAAGAGCGTGACGTTTGCCGACTATCCCGATTTCAGCTTCAGCAACGGCGACGTGAAGGAAGGCCTGGTGAAACAGGGCGCGGGCTACGACGACGATGAGGGCGAGTGGCAGGACGAGGGCCGTGGCGGCCACTCCGGCGCCGGCGCGGCTGCCGCGCGCACGCAAAGCTTGACCCTCGACAAGGCGGGCGGCGCGCGCATCGTCATCGACCAGTTGCCGCAGCTGTCCGTGCCGCGCGACCTGGTGGCGGAAATGGCTTTCCAGGATGCGAATGGCGAGACGGTATCCGTCGCCACGCGCGTGCCGCTGTGGCCGTCGAACTACGTGGTCGGCATCAAGCCCGATGTCTGGGCCTTGAGCAAGGATGCCTTCAAGTTCACGGTAGCCGTGCTCGGAACCAATGGCAAGCCCGTGCCGAACGCCCCCGTGGCCGTCGACTTCTTCCAGCGCAACAGCTATTCGCACCGCCGCCGCCTGATCGGCGGCTTCTATGCGTATGAAAACAGCAGCGAAGTCGTCAAGCTGGGCCAAGCGTGCTCGGGCAAGACGGATAGTAAAGGCTTGCTGGTCTGCGACGTGAAGGCGCCCGCCAGCGGCAATCTGGTGTTGCGCGCCCGCACGCAGGACAGTGCCGGCAATGCGGCCGTGGCCAACCGCGAAACGTGGGTGGCCGGCAGCGGCGACTGGTGGTTCAACGCCAGCGACAACGACCGCATCGACGTCTTGCCTGAAAAGAAACGCTATGAACCGGGCCAGGAGGCGAGCTTGCAGGTGCGCATGCCATTCCGCTCGGGCACGGCGCTGATCACGGTCGAGCGCGAAGGCATCCTCGACACCTATGTGCGCCAGTTGAACGGCCGGGAACCTGTGGTGAACATCCCGGTCAAATCGAATTACGCACCGAATGTGTATGTCTCCGTGTTTGTCGTGCGGGGCCGGGTCGATGGCGTGCAGCCGACGGCGCTGGTCGACCTGGGCAAGCCGGCCTACAAGATGGGCATCGCACCGCTGAACGTGGGCTGGCAGGCGCATGAACTGAACGTCATGGTCGTGTCCGACAAGGAAGTATATAAAACGCGCGACAAGGCGGAAGTGTCCGTGCGCGTGCGCCGCGCTGACGGAAAACCGCTGCCGGCCGGTGCCGAAGTGGCGCTGGCGGCCGTCGACACGGGCTTGCTGGAGCTGATGCCCAACGATAGCTGGAAGTTGCTCGATACCATGATGGCGCAGCGCAGCTTGCAGGTGGAAACGGCGACGGCGCAGATGCAGGTGATCGGCAAGCGCCATTTCGGCCGCAAGGCGTTTCCGGCCGGCGGGGGCGGCGGCAAGGGCGCCAGCCGTGAGCTGTTCGACACTTTGCTGTTCTGGAAAGGCACCGTCAAGCTCGACGCCAAGGGCGAAGCGACGGTGCAGGTGCCGCTCAACGATTCCTTGACGGGATTCCGCATCGTTGCGATTGCCAGCGCCGGCAAGGAATTGTTCGGCACGGGCAGCACGGATATCCGCAGCTCGCAAGACCTGATCTTGATGTCGGGCTTGCCGTCCCTCGTGCGCGAAGGCGACCAGCTGCGCGCGGGCTTTACGGTGCGCAACACCTCGGCCGCCTCCTTGAACGTGGACCTCAATGCCACGGCGGCTGGCAAGGCCTTGCCGCGCCAGAGTTTGACGTTGGCGGCGGGCGAAGCGCGGGAGACGGGCTGGGATTACCAGGTGCCGCTTGGCGCGCAAACTGTCGTGTGGGAGATCAGCGCCAAGGCGGCTAGCCACACCGATAAACTGAAAATCACGCAAAAAGTCGGCCAGGCCACGCCCGTGCGCACGTACCAGGCCACCTTGATGCAGATCGACAAGCCCGTCAATATGTCCGTGCAAATGCCGGCTGGCGCCTTGCCGGGCCGGGGCGGCCTGCAGACCAGCTTTGTCGCCAGGCTGGGCGGCGAGCTGCCCGGCGTGCGCGAGTACATGGCCGCCTACCCGTACACCTGCTTCGAGCAAAACACGTCGAAGGCCATCGCCCTGCAAGACCAGGACGCGTGGAACAAGCTGGCCGCCAGTCTGCCCGCCTACCTGGACGGCGACGGCATGCTGAAATACTTCCCCATCATGGAGCAGGGCAGCGACAGCCTGACGGCCTACGTGCTGTCGGCCACCAGGGAAGCGGGCTATGCGATTCCCGAGCAGACGAAGAACCGCATGGAAGCAGCCTTGACGGCATTCGTGCAGGGCAAGATCGTGCGCCGCTCCGCGCTGGCCACGACCGACCTGGCCGTGCGCAAGCTGGCCGCGCTGGAAGCGCTGTCGCGTTCGAATAAGGTGCCGCCCGATGCGCTGGAGAGCATCAGCATCAGCCCGAACCTGTGGCCGACCTCCGCCGTCATCGACTGGAGCTTGCTGCTGCAACGCACGCCTGGCCTGGCGCGCCGCGATGCGCTGCTGGCCGAGGCGCAGCAGATTTTGCGTTCGCGCCTGAATTTCCAGGGCACGACCATGGGCTTTTCCACCGAGCGCAAGGATAACTGGTGGTGGCTGATGGTGTCCGGCGACGTCAACGCCAACCGTTTATTACTGGCCGTGATGGACGACCCGGCGTGGAAGGACGACATCGGCCGCCTGGTGCGCGGCAGCATGGGGCGCCAGAAAAAGGGCCGCTGGGATACCACGGTGGCCAACGCCTGGGGCACCCTGGCCATCGCCAAATTCTCGGCCAAATTCGAGTCGACGCCGGTGACGGGCGCCAGTGCCGTCAAGCTGGGCGGCGATACGCAAGCGCTCGTGTGGAATGGCGCGGCGAAAGTCGGCCCCGTGCTGCAGGCGTGGCCGAAGGGCACGGATACTCTGGGCCTGGCACACAGCGGCACGGGCAAGCCGTGGGCCACCGTGCAAAGCCTGGCGGCCATGCCGCTCAAGGCGCCCGTCTCCAGCGGCTACACGATCAAGAAAACCGTAACGCCGGTGGAACAGAAAACCACAGGCCAATGGTCGCGCGGCGACGTCTACCGCGTGCGCCTGGAGTTGTCGGCGCAGGCGGACATGAGCTGGGTGGTGGTCGACGACCCGATCCCGGCCAGCGCCAGCGTGCTGGGCAATGGCCTGGGCCGCGACTCGCAGCTGCTGACGGCCGGCGAAAAATCCACGGGCTGGGTCTGGCCCACGTTCGAAGAGCGGGCGTTTGACGCTTTCCGAGCGTATTACGCCTTCGTGCCGAAAGGTAACTGGAGCGTGGAATACACGGTGCGCCTGAACAATGCCGGGGATTTCAGCCTGCCGGCCACGCGCATCGAGGCCATGTATTCGCCCGAGATGTTTGGCGAAGCGCCGAATGCAAATGTCAAGGTGGCGCAGTGAAGAGTTTGATTTTTATCATGGGCGGCCTGTTGGCCAGCCCGGTCTTCGCCGAGGCGGTCCTGACGCCGGCCCAGGTGCAGGCCGCCTACCGCAGTTCCGAAGCGCAGTTGCTGGACAGGGGCGGCGCGCCGCTGCAATCGTTGCGCGTGGACATGAAAGTGCGGCGCCTGCCGTGGGTGCCGCTGGCCGATATTTCCCCCGCCGTGCAGCAGGCCGTGCTGCTGGCGGAAGACCAGCGCTTCATGCGCCATGGCGGCGTGGATGTGTCCGCGCTGGCCACGGCCGCCTGGGACAATCTGTTTTCCAAGAAACCCCGCGGCGCCTCGACCATCACCATGCAGCTGGCGGGCCAGCTCGATGCGGACTTGCAGGCGCAAGCGGGCGGCCGCAGCCTGCGCCAGAAATGGGACCAGATGCGCGCCGCCAAGGCAATCGAAGACAGCTGGAGCAAGGCGCAGATTTTCGAAGCGTACCTGAACCTCGTGTCGTTCCGCGGCGAACTGCAAGGCATCGCCTCCGCCTCCTACAGCCTGTTCGGCAAGGCGCCGTCGGGCCTGAACCAGACGGATGGCATCATCCTGGCCAGCCTGGTGCGCTCGCCGAACGCGCCGCCGGCCACCGTCACGCGGCGCGCCTGCGCGCTGGCAAAGAAATGGCGCATGGACAGCAGCTGCCAGCTGATCGGCCAGCGCGTGCAGACGGCCTTGCAGCGCAATGCGCTGTATGCGGAGCTGGCGCCGGCGCCGCAAGTGGCACAGCAGTTGCTGAAACAGCCGGGCGCGCAGGTCGCCAGCACGCTCGATGGTCCCTTGCAACGCTTCGCACAGGAAAACCTGCGCCAGCAACTGGGATCTTTGCGCGAGCGCAATGTCAACGACGGCGCCATCATCGTGCTAGATAACCGCAGCGGCGAGATCCTCGCCTATGTCGGCAATGCGGGCGGCAGCCATGTCGATGGGGTGACGGCCCTGCGTCAGGCCGGTTCCACCCTGAAACCTTTTCTGTATGAGCTGGCCATCGAGCGCCGTCTGATGACGGCCGCCTCCGTCATGGACGATACACCGCTGGACGTCGCCACGGCGTCCGGCATGTATGCGCCGCAAAACTACGACCGCAATTTCAAGGGCTACGTCAGCGCCCGCACCAGTCTGGCCAGTTCCCTCAACATTCCCGCCGTGCGCACGGTGCTGCTGACGGGACAGGACGGCTTTTACAACCGCCTCAAGGACGTGGGCCTGTCCAGCCTGACGGAACCGGCCGAATACTACGGCCCCTCGCTGGCGCTGGGCTCGTCGGAAGTGACCTTGCTGGAACTGGCCAACGCCTACCGCGCGCTGGCCAATGGCGGGCTGTACAGCACGGCCAGCCTGCAGCCGGGCCAGGCTGGCAAGGACCGGCGCCGCGTGATGGAGGCGGGCGCCGCCTTCATCGTGAGCGATATCCTGGCCGACCGCGCCGCGCGCAGCATGACCTTTGGCTTGCGCAACGAGCTGGGGACGAATTTCTGGAGCGCCGTCAAGACGGGCACGAGCAAGGACATGCGCGACAACTGGTGCATGGGTTACTCGGAGCGCTACACGGTGGGCGTCTGGGTGGGCAACTTCGACGGCAAGCCCATGTGGGACGTGTCGGGCGTGACGGGCGCCGCGCCCGTGTGGCGCGACGTCATGGATTATCTGCACAAGAACGTGCCCAGCCATGCACCGAAAGCGCCGCCCGGCGTGCTGCAGCAAATGGTGGCGTACCAACCCGCACTGGAAGCGCCGCGCCGCGAATGGTTTATCTCCGGCACGGAAAGTCCCGTCATCGCCGTGCTGGGCGACACCGTGAAGCCGCCCGCCATCGTGTATCCGGCCGAGGACAGCATCCTCGCCATCGACCCCGACATCCCGCCCGCCCTGCAGCGCGTGTTTTTCCAGGCGCAAGGCAGCCACGGCTTGCGCTGGGTGCTCGACGGCAAAGATATGGGCGGTGCAGCCGAGAGCATCAGCTGGCGCCCCGTGCCGGGCAAGCATGCGCTGGCCCTCGTCGACGACGTTGGCAAGACGGTGGCGCGGGTGGCGTTCCAGGTGCGGGGGAATGCCTTGGCGCAGCTTGCCGCACAGGAAAAATAATCAGTTCGATGGATAATTCGCCGGATCGATGGCCGGCGTGACGTAGTGCCGCAGCACATCGCCGCCGTGCGGATGCTGCTGCGTGTGGCGTTTTTCGTCCGATGGCGGGCTGACCAGCACGATGGTCGCCTCGTCCGGATTGCGCAAATTCACCACGGCGCTGACGCCGCCATCGCGGTAGCTGCCCATCACGGCTATGGCCATCTGTACGAACAGGGTGGCCGCGCCCGTGTTGCCCAGCCGCCGGTCCGTGTCTATCCATTGCGCCGTGTTGCCGCTGTCGAGTTCCGTGCCGCCATCTTCCGCATGTTTCAGCAAGGTCTTGTGCAGCGCCACCAGCTGCGCCTGATTGCCGCCCGTGGCGGCGACGAGGCGTGCCGGTGCGGCGGGACGTTCGGTTTCCGGCAAGCTGTGCAAGGCTTGCCGCCAGCCCGCCTGCAGGGCGCGTTCGCGCTGGTCGCGCCGCGTCAGCGGCTTGCCGTGTTCATCCGTCAACTTGATAAAAGTGGGCCGGTGGAGGAAGCCGAAGGTGGGCAGGCGGTCCAGCTGCGCCAGCTGTTCCTTGTTAAACGGCAGGGGAAACCAGGGCGTGGGCTGCCACTCTTTCGGCGGGTGATAAGTCTTGTGCTGGAGCCTGTCGAGCATGCTGAAGCTGCCCGTGCCGCGGATGTCGGGACGCCGGGCGAATTGCGCGGCGACGGGCAGCCATTCGGCGATGCTGGGCTGGCGCCGGGTGATGGCTGTGGGATCAGTTTCCAGGCGTGCCTGTGGCACGGTTCCCATCAAATCATAGTAGGCCAGATACAAGCGCCGCGCCACGCCGTAGGTATTCAAATCGTCGACGCTGTCCTCTGGCGGCGCATCGTCATACGCAAACTTGCGTACGGCATCGATGCGTTCGCGCCGGGCCAGCACGAACAGGGCGGAGGCGTCGGGCATTTCGGGGATGTAGCGGCCGTCTCTTGTGAGCGGTGGCGAGTTGTCCGGGCTGTACAGATCGCGCGTGGGCATGCTGTCTTCCGAATTGAGCACGATGTAGGGCACGTCGGGATGGGCATCGAAAAATGCAAATACATCTTCCAGTATGCGGTCCGGATGTTCACTGAGGCGGCGCGGACCACTGGCGAACAGATGCCAGTGCAGGCCGGATGACGCAGCGCCACCGGCCAGACCTATGGCCGGCGAGTCGGGGCTGTCCAGCATGTGCGAATTAAAGATTGGTGGTTCGGCATTGAAAACGGGCACGCCAAAATACATGGGAATGTCCCTTGCCCCATTTTCCAGCGTGTCACCGCCGCGGCCACCTGCTATCCCAGCTCTCTGCATGGCATCCCAGGTGTATTTTTCCTTGTCCTGTTCACGGATGCTGGCATAGGCATTTCCCTGCTGCAGCACTTCCCACAGCTTGCCTTGGCGATACTTGTCCAGAGTGACGCCGAGACCGATGACTTCCAGCACATATTCCCGCTTGTCCTGTTCGCTGGGCGCCGCCTGTTGCACTTGCGGCTGTGCGACGGCCACAGGCTTGGACGAATGCAGCCAGCGAGAACCGAGCAATGTAGCCGCGACGATGGGCGGGATCAGCAACAGCCATTGCAGGTGGCGCCATATTTTGCTGCTCATCGTGGACTCCTGTAAATAAGTAGGACTGATCAATACAAACCCAAGCAATAGCAGAGTCATCAATGCGAGGGTTACGCAGAAGGGAGAGAGCAAGTTTGGGAAAAATTTTTTCATCTTGGAATGTCATCGCTGGCTTTATGTACAAAAGGAGTGACGACCGATTCGGTACGCCTGCCATTCACTGTTTCACAAACGACGGTAGACGGCAGGCCTGCTTGCAGTGCGGGCACAAAGGCAGGTAAGTCTCCCGAACTGTAGTAATGTGCATTACCTTCAATGATTTGCTTGCGTTGTAGAGGTTCTGCAGCCCAATAGATTGCAAATTTTTTCATGAAATCCTCCCATCTCAGGATGGATTTTCTTATAGGATTTTTTTTGTCGTTTTGCAGCCGCCAATCCGCCACCGCACACAAATACTGATAAAACTGCGGATCGCTGCTCGCCTTCCCGCTGCCGATGGCCACGTCATACGCCGTCACGTTGCGGTGGTTTTCCGCGTTGCCGATGATGGCGCCGTGGAAGGATTTGGGGCTGACCTCGTTCTGCCAGCGCTTGCGCGCCTCATTCGGGGTCTCTTCGCGGTCGACAATCAGCTTGTCGCCACTGCCCGGATGGCGCGAAACGCGGTCTATCCTGCATTGGTCGCCCGCTTCCTTGCCCAGGTTCAGGGCTTTTTCCACCTGCTCGCGCTCGCCCGCGCCGAACATGCCGGCACCGAATTCGGGGATGCGATGCTGCTTCGGCCGCGGGTCGGCGATGATTTCCTGCTTGCGCATCCGCAAACCTTTCGTGCTGGTCACCGCGATGGCTGCATCGATGGGGTCGACTTCTTCGCACGGTCCTTGCTGGTCGCGCGGCAGCTTGGCCTGGTCGGAATCCTTCGGGAATTGCCCAGGGCGGATCTCGCCGCCGTCCAGCACGGCCGCCCTGGGCGCGCGCAGCGCTTCGCCATTGATCGTGCGCAAGCCTTCACGCCGGCCTGGTTCCGTTGAAAAGATATTCCATTTGCCGGGTTTGACGGGCGGCCATGGTGCCTCGGCATGGCTGCCGCGATGGCCACGATTGGCGCCGGCCACATGGGCGTGATCGTCCTCGCCTTCCAGGCGCAGGGCGAAGTCGTGCGGCGGCTGGCCCACCAGCACCGGACCGTTGTTCTTTCCAGTCGCATCGGGACGTTGCTTGTTGGTAAAGACACGCTGGTAAAATCCCTTGCCCAGTTCCGCCAGCGGTTGCCGGCGCTGGAATTCCTTTTCCCAGCAGGTGGGGCCGTCGCCCCAGATACTTTTGTCCGTCTTGCCCTTGGTCTTGGACAGACGATGGCCGTCGATGTAGTCGGGTATGCCTTGCCAGCCGATGCCCTGCATATTGTCCAGCGCTACCGTCATATCTTCGGGGCAGAAGTACAGGTAGACCTTACCCCGGTTGTCGCGGTCCGCTTCCGCCCGCCATGCCGCGCCCGCCATGCCATGGCAGACGGCGTGATCCTTGATCTGCGCAAAGGCGGGACTGGCATGCTTTTTTGCCACCACGCCCTGCACGATCTGCACCAGCGTCTGCAGGCGCGCATGCAGGGTCTGGCGGTTGTCGATGGCATCGTATTGCTCCTCCATCACCGCATCCCGGCCGCCGCCGAAGATGCGGCTAGCTTCCGCCGCGCCGAAGAACATCGTGGTGTCCTCCACCAGGCTGTAGGGAGGATGCGTGAGGATCAAGGTGTCGGCGGGCCGCTTGCCCTCGTCGAGCAGGAAGGCCTGCGCCAGCAGCGAGATCAAACAGCCCTGGCTGTGCGCGACGATGGAGACCACGTCGTTGCTGTCGTAATCGCGGATCATGGCGATGAGGGCTGCCAGGCGCTTGGCGGCCAGTACCATGTACATGCGCCCCGGCGCCGTCTTCAACGGGCGCACGGGGTCGCCGCCCACGTCGTAGGGTGAGAACAGCCCCTTGTTCCACATGTCGGGCAGGGTGTTGGTGGCATTGCCGAACGGGCCGCCGTTCTTCGACATGTCCTTGTCCAGACGGTTGCCGTAGCGGTCCGTGTTCTGGCCGTTGACCACTTTGCTCGCGTTGCTGCGTTCGCGAAAGCCCCAGTAAAACGGGATCACCGGGCTGTACGTGGTCTCATCAGGCTGGCGCTTGAAAAACACGTCGTCCGGGTCGGCCAGGGCTTCCTTCTTGTCGGACGCCTGCGGCATGCGGTAGGCGGCTGGCATGAACACGTGGCCGCCGCCATACATGCGTGCATCGAGTCCCTGGCATAAACCCTTTTCCACGGCGCCGAAACTGGTGCCTACGTCGTTGACGCCATGGATGACGATGACGTTGCCGGGCAGCTCAGGGCGGATGCGCACGATGGCGTCGTTTAAGCGGCCGCAATGGAGCAGGGCGGTGCTCTTGCCGCTGGTGTAGGGAAGTTTGGGATACGCCATCGCCGCTCCATGCTGACCAGTCAGGACAGTGTAGAGAGGCGCGATGGCGGATTAGTTGCGCTTACGCAAACTTTGCGGGAAAGAATGCGGTCTTACGGCGCGCTGATGATCTTCGTCAGCGCGATGCGGTACGCGGGCTGCACGTCGCCATCCTGGTCCAGCTTGTCCGTCATGATCACACCGAAACCCTGCGCATACCAGACGTATTCGCCGCTCTTGCCCTTGCTTTTGCCGCCCACATCGTGCAGTTCGAACTTGCAGGCGTCGGGGAAGCGGCGCCCGCCCAGTTCCAGGCGTTCCCAGCCCAGGAAGGTGATCGAGAAATCGCGCTGGTCCGTGCGCGTGGAGGTGGTGATCTTGTCGGACAGGCCCGCCAGCGGGTAGTGGGTGCTCGTTTGCGTGTCGGTGAATTGCACGCGTACTTCCTGGCCCGGACGCATTTTGGCAGGGATGGCCGACTGCGGCGCGTAGACGTTCTTGCTGCGCACTGTGCCGTCTTCGTTGTAATGGACCGTGCCCGTCAGGAAGACCTGGCCGTCGCGGATGTCCTGGTAGGACGTGGCCAGCAAGACGCCGCCGTCGAGGATCAGCTGGATGCCCTTGAGTTTCCTGCCTTCGAAGACTTCCTCGACGTTGACTTGCGCGTCGCCATTGTTCTTGCTGAACTTGACACCCGTCGTCAGTTCCATGCACTCGCCCACCGTGGGCGCCGCCTGTACGCCTGCGGCCGCCAATACGCCTGCCGCCACCAACACTTGCCATGCTGCTTTCATTGCCATCCTTGTTATTTTTTAATGATGCGATGATAGCGTGCTGCTACTGTTCACTCGTGCACGATTGCCTTATGCTCGAGCTGCGGGCGGCATCAGGACCACCTGCGACTTGCATCAGCGGGCCGCGCGTTTCGCGGCATGGATCATTGCAGGAATTCGCCTATGACATTACGATTATCGATATTGCTGTCCCTGCTGTGCGGCGTGCTCGTTCTGCCAGCCGCGCAGGCGGAAGATGCGCCGTATGCCATGCGCGCCGCTTCGGCGCCTGTGCCAGGCGCGCTGGATCTGGCTTTTATGGAGGAGGCGCCGAACCGGAAATTCAAGCGGCGCGTGGACTTGTCCGCCATCACCCGCGCCGACGACCTGGCGGCCGTCAAGGCGGCCATCAATCCGATCGTGCAATTTTTCCAAGTGACCGGGCAGGTGCGTCAGCCTGCGCATGCGATACGCATGGTGACGACCTACAACGGCGAACTGGCCTTGATCAAGCCGCCGCGTATCGATGACTACAATTATCTTCTTGCGCGCCGCTTATGCAACTGGATCGTGCATGACGCACAGACCATCAGCTTGACGGTCGAGTTCGTAGGACTCGGCAATACTGAGCCCCACTATTCCAACACCTATGTCTTCGTTGAACGCTACGGCACCTGGCTGTTCGACCGCCACGTGCTGTAGTTCAGCGCGTCGTCGATGGTGGCGAGGTGGCCGCTGCGCTGGCGGCCGGCGTGGCCGTCGGCTTGCCGCGCCGCGTGCGCTTGTCGGTGCGCGTTTTGGCAGGCTTGCCGTCGTGGACCAGCTTGCCTTTGTTGTCGAGCTTGTCGGATTGGTCCGATTGCTGGCCCGGATCGTTGGCATTGTTGGTGTGGTTGCCCGTCTGGTTGACGTTCGTCGTCGACTGGGCTTGCACCCAGGCGCCGCCGACGGTCATCAGGGTGGCGGCCAGCAAGAGAGCGGCGGTTTTCATGGCAGTGTCCTGTGCAGAAATGAATAAGAGCTTGCATTCTCACACAGGCGACCGCCCGCACGGGTAGGACGCCGCCGCATGGCTGTGTCGGCCATTTGCTTCAGATCAACGGAATTGTTCCGTCGAGATGTCAAATCGCTTGAGTTTGTCGTACAGGGTTTTCTTCGGAATATTCAGGCTGGCGGCCGCGTCGATGACGTTGCCATTGTGGCGGCGCAAGGCTTCCTCGATGATGGAAATCTCGAAGGTGTCGACCTGTTCCGCCAGCGATGCCTCGCGGCAGCCGGCAGGACTCAGGGTGTCGTCCAGCAAGCCCAGCACGAAGCGGTCGGCCACGTTGTGCAGTTCGCGCACATTGCCGGCCCAGCGCTGCGCCATCAGCGAGGCGATCAGTTCGCCGCTGACGAGGGCGGCCGGCTGGCCATAGCGCAGCGCCGCCTGCAGCACGAAAAATTCGAACAGCAGCGGGATATCCTCGCGCCGGTTGCGCAGCGCGGGCAGCGTGAGGCTGGCCACGTTCAGGCGGTAATACAGGTCGGGCCGGAATTTTCCCTGCTCGGCCAGCACATTCAAGTCTTCCTTGGCGGCGGCGATGACACGGAAATTGACGGAAATGAGTTTGTTGGAACCGAGACGCTCGACTTGCCGCTCCTGCAGCACGCGCAGCAGTTTCACTTGCAGGGCCAGCGGCATGCTTTCGATTTCGTCGAGGAACAGGGTGCCGCCGTTTGCGTACTCGATCTTGCCGATGCGCTGGCGCTGCGCGCCCGTGAACGCGCCTTCCTCGTGGCCGAACAGTTCCGATTCGAAGATCGATTCGGGCAGGGCGCCGCAGTTGATCGCCACGAAGGGGTGGTCGCGCCGCTCGCTGAAGTCGTGCAGGCAGCGCGCGACGAGTTCCTTGCCGGTGCCCGTTTCGCCGAGGATGATGATGTCGGCCGATTTCGGCGCCAGGTTCAGCACCAGCTGGCGCACCTTGGCCATGGCTGCGCTGCGGCCCACGATGCGCGCCTCGATGCCGACGCGCTGCTCGAGCTGGCGGCGCAAGTTCATGTTTTCCAGCACCAGGTGGCGTTTATCCAGGGCGCGGCGGCACACTTCCACCAGCAGGTCGGCGGAAAACGGTTTTTCGATGAAATCGTAGGCGCCACGGCGCATGGCGCCCACGGCCATCGACACGTCGCCGTGGCCCGTGACGAGGATGACGGGCAGGCTGGCATCCTGCGCCACGGCGATATCGAGCAGTTTCAAGCCATCCATGCCGGGCAGTTTGATGTCGCTCAATAAAATGCCCGCGAATTCGGGCACCAGGTAAGGCAGCGCTTCCTCGGCCGTGGCGACGGCCGTCACTTGCAGGCCCGCCAGTTCCAGCGATTGCCGGGCGCCCTTGCGCACGACGGCATCGTCTTCCACCAGCAGCACTTGCATGCCTTCAAAATTATTTTCGTGCATTCCCTATTCCTTCGTCTCTATCTTATTCTCCCCCGGGGCGCAGCTCAGGGTGATGGTAAATTGTGCGCCGCCCCCTTCCTGCGCGCTGCGGTTGCGCACGGCCAGGGCGCTGCCGGCCGCGCGCAGTATGCCAGCGCTGATCGACAATCCCAAGCCCAGCCCGTGTTCCTTGGTGGTATAGAAGGGGTCGAAGATCTTGTCGAGCGAAGCCAGCGGGATACCGGGGCCATTATCGGTGATATGCAGCACGGCAAGGCTGCCTTCGCGCCGTACCTGGAACCAGATCTGCACGGGCTCGCTTTCCGGCACGGCATCCATGGCGTTCGTGATCAGGTTGGTAAATACCTGTTCCAGGCCGATGGCGTTGCACAGCACGATAATGTCGTCCTCAAGCCAGCTTTCATGCAGGGTCAGGCGCTGCGAGCCCTTGCGCGTGCGGATTTGCAGCATGGTTTGCGCAAACGCCTGGCGCACGCTGACGGGCTTGCGGGCGTCGTCGCTGCGCCGCGCAAAGCCTTTCAATTGCGAGGTCACGTAGCCGAGGCGCTTGACGAGGTCGGAAATGGTCGACAGGTTGTCGAGCGCGTCGTCGATCTGGCCGCGTGCCAAAAAGACCTTGGCATTGTCGGAAAACGTCTGCAGGGCGGCCAGCGGCTGGTTCAGCTCGTGCGTGACGCCGGCCGCCATCTGGCCGATGGCCGCCAGCTTGCCGCTTTGTACCAGTTCCGCCTGGGCATAGCGCAAGGTCTGCTCGGCCCGCTCGCGCTCGGCCACTTCCGCCTGCAGGCGGCCGTTCGCGTGCACGAGGTCGGCCGTGCGCTGTTCGACCTTGATTTCCAGCTGTTCATAGGCACGGGCCAGCGTTTGTTGTGCATTGAGCTTGTCGGCGATGCGGCGCCGACGCTGGCGCGCATACATCAGGGCCAGCAGCAGCAAGGCCCAGCCCAGCGCGGCGGCGATGGCCGCGTTGCGCGCCGCCTCATTCACCTGGTCGAGCTCGGCCAGCACGGTGATTTGCCATTGCAGCGGGCCCAGCACGCGGTTCACGGCCAGATAGTCCGCCTTGTCGGCACTGCCGGACAGGGCGGGGGAGTCATTCGTCTGCGGGCGTTCCAACGTCATCACGCTGGCGCCATCGGCGAACTGGCGCTGCACCTTGTGCGGCAGGATGGGCAGATTTTCTTGCAGGAACTGGCGCTGTTCGCTGATGTCTTTCTTGGCGGCCGGCGACAAAGGCGCCAGGGTCTTGAACTTGAAGGCGGGGGTGGTGGCCAGGATGATCACGCCATTCGCATCCTTGACCCAGATCTGTTCGCCCGCGCCCGGCGTGCGCCACGATTGCTCGATCCAGTCCAGGTTGACCTTGGCGGCGACGATGCCGAGGATGCGCCCGTCGCGCTGCACGGGCTGCGAAATGAAGTAGCCGGCTTCGAAGGTGGAAAAGCCGATGCCGTAGAAGCGGCCGATGCCGCCCGCGATGGCGTTCTTGAAATACGGACGGAAGCCGTAGTTGACGCCCACATACGAGCTGCGGTCTTGCCAGTTGCTCGAAGCCAGGGTCGTGCCCTTGTCGTCGAGCACGTAGACGGCAAAGGCACCAGCGCGGCGGTTCATGTCGACCAGGTAGGCATTGATCTGCGTGACTTTATCGGCGCTGGGCTGCTCCAGCAATTGCGCCACGGCATCGCTCTGGGCCACGGCCAGGGGCAGGAATTCGTATTTGTTCAGGGCGCCGCCGATGGACGCCGCATACAGTTCCGCGCGCGAATCTAGCGTGCGGTGCAATTCATCGAGCTGGCGCTGCTTGACCCAGGCATACGAGGCCCACGTCAGCACGACCAGCGAGCCCACGGCCAGCAGGGGGCCGAGCGCGGGTCTCAGGGGCCATTTGCCGAATGCCATGGTGCTCCGTCTATTTGGTTAAGCTTGCGTGTACCGCAAAGAAGGAATTGTAGTGTACGGTGGGATTCACCCGAATGGGCGAATCCAAAGTAATGTCTGACATGCAAACTTGCGGTGCCTGACAAAACCGTAGCGAGCGGAAGGGAGAGGTGGCCGAGAAGCGCAACCGTACTTCTAGTACGGTGAGCATCGCAGGCCGCCTATACCGACGCGCAGTAGGTTTGGTCAGACACCACTAATCTGCGGTGCTGGCCATGGTCTCCGCATTGTGATGACGCTGCTGCTCTTCCATCACCATCTCGCCCAGCATGCGCTTCAAGCGGTTGAACTCGGGGTCGCTCGGGTCGCGCGGGCGGGGCAGGTCGATGGCCACGTCGCGCTTGATGGTGCCGGGACGGTAGGTCATGACGATGGTGCGGTCGGCCAGGTAGATCGATTCCTCGATCGAGTGCGTCACAAACACGATGGTGGTGCCGAAGACTTTCCAGATTTTCAGCAATTCGTCTTGCAGGTTGCGCCGCGTCAAGGCGTCCAGCGCGCCGAACGGTTCATCCATCAGCATGATCGGCGAATCGAGGGCCAGCACGCGGGCAATCGCCACGCGCTGGCGCATGCCGCCGGACAAGTCTTTCGGGTAGCGGGCACGGAATTCCGTCAAGCCCAGCATGCTCAGCAGCATGTCGACCCGTTCCTTGATCTCGGCCGGCGTCTTGCCTGCGATTTCCAGGCCGAAAGCGATATTGCTTTCAATCGTCATCCATGGGAACAGCGCGTATTCCTGGAACACCATGCCGCGGTCGGGGCCGGGTTCGGTGATCAGCTTGCCGCCGGCCAGGATCTGGCCCGACGTCGGCTGCGAAAAGCCGGCGATGGCGTTCAAGAGGGTCGACTTGCCGCAGCCGGACGGCCCCAGCAGGCAGATGAACTCGCCGCTGGCGATTTCCAGGTTGATATCCTTCAGGGCGATGACGTCCGCGCCGCCCGTGGTGAAGATTTTATTGACTGCATTGATATTGATCGTGGTCATGGCCGTTCCTCTCAGTGTTCCAGGCCGCGGTGCCACTGCAGCAAATGATTATTCAGGGCATTCATGGCCATGTCGATGGCCAGGCCGAACAGGCCGATGGTAAACATGCCGGCGATAATCTTGTCAGACCAAAAATACTCGCGCGCTTCGAGGATGCGGAAACCGAGGCCGCTATTGACGGCGATCATTTCCGCCACGATCACGACGATGAAGGCCGTGCCCATGCCGATGCGCGCGCCGGCCAGGATATACGGCGTGGCCGCCGGCAGGATGACGCGGCGGAACATGGTCATCTGGCTGGCGCCCAGGTTGCGCGCGGCGCGAATATAAATGCCGTCGACCTGGCGCACGCCGGCGATGGTATTCATCAGCACGGGGAAGAAGGAACCGATGCTGATCAGGAAGAAGGCGGGCGGGTTGCCCAGGCCGAACCACAAAATGGCCAGCGGAATGTAGGCGATCGGCGGAATCGGGCGCAGCACCTGCACCAGCGGGTCGAACAGTTTATAGATGGTCTTGTTGGTGCCCATCAGCAAGCCCAGCGGCAAGGCCAGGCCGGCGCCGATGGCGAAGCCGCCCAGCACGCGCGACAGGCTGGCCCAGGCGTCATGCGGCAATTCGCCGGAGAACATCCACACCAGGTAGTTGCCCGCTTCGGGCGTGTACGCTTGCATCGGCATCAGGTATTCATACCACTTCACCAGCACGGCCACGGGCGAGGGCAGGATCTGCGGGTTGATCCAGCCGAAGGTCGACATGGCTTGCCACAGCAGCAGCACGGCGACGGGCACGGCGGCGCCGTGCGCGAAGCGTTTCATCATTTGCATATTCATCGTGATACTTTCAGATTAGCGAGGTCGTGGTTAGCGTGGGACATAGGACTTCTTGGCTTTTTCCAGCAGGTCCAGCTTGACCCAATCCTTGGCGGCAGGCGCCTTGGCCATGCGGCCCACGCCGAATTTCACCATGTAGTCGGTGGTCAGCTGCACGTGGCTTTGCGTGATGTCTTCCGTGAAGATGGCGTTGTCGATGGCATCGCGGTAATCCTCGGTCGTGATCTGGTTCTTGAACATCGATTCGCGCACGTATTTTTCCGCCAGTTTCGGGTCGGCCAAAAACGCCCGCGTGGCGGCGACGAAGCAATCCATGAAGCGCTGGGCCACGGCTGGCTTTTCCTTGTACATCTTTTCCGTCATCACGAGGGCGCGTACGGGCTCGCCCAGCGGCGTGTCATACGGTTTGATGATGGCCGCGCCGTACTTCTTGTGGATGGCCTGCGTCGAGTACGGTTCGGACTGGCTCATGACGTCGATATCCTTGGTCAGCAGCGCCTGGTTCAGGTCAGGGTAGCCCATGTACAGGATCTGCACGTCCTTGCCCGGCTTGTCGGACCAGGTCAGCTTGGCCTTGGTCAATTCGGCAAACAGCAGGATTTCCTGCGGGCCGCCGCGCGTGACGCCGACTTTCTTGCCTTTCAGGCCAGCAATATCCTTGATGTTCAGGTCGGGACGCCCGACGATCTGCACGCCGCCCTTGGCGAAGCCGCCCACCAGGTACACGGGCAAGCCCGTGGCGCGGCCCGTGATGGCCGCTTCCAGCGCGCTGGCGGACACGTCGATTTCGCCGGCGATCATGGCCGGCACGATGTCGAGGCCCTTGGCGAAGATGCGTTCTTCAATTTTCAGGTCGTACTTCGGCGCGATTTCCTTCATGTAGGCGACGGCGCCGTAATGGGCGAATTTCAGGTTGCCCAGACGGACCAGGTCGGCCGCATGGACGGCCAGCGGGAATTGCGCGGCCAGTGCGACGGCCACGGCCAGTGCCTTGGTGTTCAGGAAGGACGAGATGCGGAAGGTGCGTGCCATGCTGTTGTCTCCAAAAAAAGGTAGATGGTTTTTATATTGGGTAAGGCTGCCGCTCTGGTGGCGGTTATGAAAATATAAAAGCATCTTCCGTGCCAGTGGAGCGCATTTTGGCGTTTATTGCAAGTGATTGTTTATAAAGGTTTAATTTGAATCTATTGAAAATGGGAAATGACGAGATTCCGTCTTTCCGCACGACGAAGGGAAAGACTGTGCGGATTACCGCATTTTGATTGGCTGGTCCGGTGCCGGCTTGCGGTGCCGCATGCCGGTGAACCTTCAGGGCGCGGCCGACTCCAATCGTAAAAAAACGCGTTGCAAACAGGCTGGCAACGCGTAACTCCCCCGTGGAGTAGGGGCGGCGCCGCAGGGGCGCCTGATCGGTCGCCTTTGGCGGGCCTTATTTCGGCGCCGTGGCGGGAGGCAGGGCCGGCGCGGTGGCCGGATCGGTCAGCGGGGCAGGCGGCGTCGTGCTGCCCGGGCCCGTTTCCGGCGTGGCTGGCGTGACGGGAGGGGGCATCACTTGTGGGGTGGAAGCAGGGTTGGGCGCCGTTTCAGGCAGCGGTGCTTCGGCCGGTTTTTTGCAGGCGGACAAGGTGATCAGGGCGGCGGCAGCCAGCAGAGTAGGCATGTTCATGATGGTTCCTTTGCAAAGTATCAAGATTGGCGCGATGCGGGCGGCGGGTGCCGCGCGCGAAGCTTGAATTTATTGCAAGAATGCCGACGCTTCTGTTCGCTATTTCACTTTGTGCGCGCATCGAGGCACAGCGGTTTAAATGTCTTTTGTAGATGCCTCAAGAGAAATAATTCAGCAAGGCAATATTTTTCACTTTCTTGCTTCTAATGTTCGTTAACGCACAGACCAGTGCGGAGCAGGATGGCATTCTGTGCGCAGACGCTCAGGATTCGTGGTGTTCTGGTATAAAAATTGCCAAGAACTTAACAATCCGGGCTACCGGCAATCGTTTAAAAGGAGTATTCAAATGCATGCAATGACTCAGTCTCACGTGAAGAGCGAATTAAAGGCAGCGCACCAGGAACTTCGTAGCCCCGAAAAAGGCTCGCAAATGGTCGAACGCGCAGCACCGATCCCCCCGGAACGCATGAATCCTATTTCCATGGCACCGATCGAGCGCGTGCGCTCGACGTCGGCCACCCTGCGCCGCATCGAAAACATGCAAAAACTGATTGGCGAATTGTCGCTGCACGAGATGCTGGCTGACGAAATCGCCTGGTTCCTCAAGTTTTCGCCGTCGGGCGCCCGCAAATACATCCGCGACCTGCGCGAAGCGGGCGTGATCGAACTGGCCCGCTACATCGAAGGCACCGCCACCTACCTGGGCAAGGCAGTGTACCAGCTGACGCCGGATCCTGAGCGCGTGCGCGCCTTCCTGGCCGCCATCGTCCAGCCGAAACGCGAAGGCGCGCCACCGCGCAAGGACCGTCCAGGCTTGCGCGAGCAAAGCATGGCCGGCAGCGGCCGCCACTTCCACATCCTGGCCGATGACACGCATTACGCCATCCGCGTCAACCGCGGTCCCGTGACGCGCGATCCGCTGGTGGCAGCCCTGTTTGGCGCGCCACAGCAAAAGTCGGCCGAGTAACACCTGACCAAACCTCGCGCGGCGTGCGGACTGCGATGCTCGCCGTACCAAGGTACGGTTGCGCTTCTTAGCCACAAATCATCGCCGCTCGCTACGGTTTTGTCAGGCGTTGGGACGTAATAGAAGCCGGGTGACAGCCCGGCTTTTGGCGTTGGGGCAAGCCCTTTGAGCTTGGCGGATTGAAAAGATATTAATCAACCCCATGTGGGCTGGACTGCTGCCCGCAACACGCGGGTTCACTTGAAGGAGCTTGTCCTTGTCTGCCTACGCCGCCCTGTTATCGTTCCCGCCATTGCGCTGCCTGAAACGGGCCGCCGCATGAACCCGTTGCTGTGGATCGCCCTCGTCACGGCCGCCATCGTCTTTTCATTATGGTTCCCCCGCTGGCGCTTGAAGCGGGCCCTGTCCAGGCCCTTGCCACCCGAAGGCCTGGCCGTGCTGGAAAAGAATATCCCCGTCTATCCGCGCATGCCGGCGCCGCTGCAGCAGCAGTTGCGCCGTCTGGTCGTGCAATTCCTGTATCAGAAGAAATTCGTCGGTTGCGGCGGCCTGGAGATCACGGACGAGATGCGCTACACCATCGCCGGCCAGGCGTGCTTGCTGCTGCTCAATCGCCAGACCCAGGTGTATCCGGAACTCGACACCATCCTCGTGTATCCCACGGAATTCATCGTTACGCGCGATGAAGTGGGGCCGGGCGGCGTGGTCACGCCATCGGCCAATGGTTTATTGGGCGAATCCTGGGGCGATGGCCGCGTGGTGCTGGCCTGGGACCACGTGCAGCGCGGTGCGGCCGACTGGACTGATGGCCACAACGTCGTGCTGCATGAATTCGCCCACCAGCTCGACAGCGAATCGGGCGCCGCGAATGGCGCGCCCTACCTGCCCAGCGTGTCGAGCTACCGCAGCTGGGCCACCGTGTTGTCGCGCGACTTCGACAACCTGCGCCACGACGCCATCTATCAGCAGCACAGCGTGATGGACCATTACGGCGCCACGAATCCCGCCGAATTCTTTGCCGTGGCCACGGAAACCTTCTTTGAAAAGCCATACCAGATGGCCGAGCACCACGAAGAACTGTATGCGCAATTCTTGCAGTACTACAAGGTCGACCCGCGCGACTGGATGGCGCCGCCCGTGGAAGCCGAACACATGGCCTCGCCGTTTCCCAATTACGCGCCCCACTGGTAGCCAGCAGCGCCTTACATGATTTACTCATAAGCAAGGGTGAAAAGATTCCTTTTTGGAAATAAGTGCGCTGCGGTCTAATGGCGGCATTCGTTATCCACCAGAGGAATCCCATGCAGACCCGCCTTCATTTCGCCGCGCTTCTTTTCACCTCCATCGCTTTCACGCAAGTGGCGCAAGCGGACCAGCTGGCCGCCATCAAGGCGAAGGGAGAGCTGGTCTGCGGTACCCTGGGCACGGATGAGCCGAACAGTTTTATCGACGCCAAGTCGCGCCAGCTGGTCGGCTATGAAGTGGACCTGTGCCGCGCCATCGCCCAGGGCCTGGGCGTCAAGCCCGTGATCAAGCAGCTGGCCGTGGCCGCCCGCATTCCCGAATTGCAGCAGGGCCGCATCGATATCCTGACGGCGTCCTTGACGCACAACAAGGAACGCGAGGCGCTCGTCGATTTTTCCCTGTCCACGTTTTACACGGGCCAGCGCGTGCTGGTCAAAAAAAGCAGCCATATCACGACGGTCGCTGGCCTGGCCGGCAAGAAAGTGCTGACCGTCAAGGGCGGCACGCAGGAACCGAATATCCGCAAGGCCGTGCCCGGCGTGGAGGTGGTGACGTTCGAGACGGCGGGCCAGGCTTATCTGGGCTTGCAGCAAGGCAAGGGCGCCGGCTATGTCGACGATGAAGTCTCCTTGTTGAACAATTACGCCAAGCTGGGCGCCGCGCAAAAGGATTACCTTGTGCTGCCGCAAAACATCAGCCAGGAAGTGTTTGCCTTCGGCATCCGCAAGGGCGAGACGGGCGTGAAAACAGCCGTCGACCAGGTGCTGCGGGGGCTGGAAAAATCGGGCGAGGCGGAAAAACTGTTCTTCAAATGGTATGGCCCGACGAGCAACGTCAAGTTTCAAAAACGGACCTTCAAGATCGAATCGGACAAGATTGACGCCTAAGCAAACCTACTGCGCGGCGCGCTTTGCGGCCTGCGATGCTCACCGTGCTCCAGCACGGTTGCGCTTCTCAGCCACCAATCACTGCCGCTCGCTACGGTTTTCTTAGGCATCAATGATATTTCACCATCATGTTCCAATTTGATCTGACCTTTTTGCTGTCCGGCGACTACCGCGACTGGCTCGTTTCCGGTTTGCTGCTGTCCCTGCAACTGATGGGCATTACCTTGCTCTTGTCTTTGCCGCTGGCCTGCGGCGTGGCCATGCTGCGGCTGGCCCCGTCGCGCCTGCTCAATGGCCTGGGCGCCGCGTATGTCGAGCTGATCCGCAACGTGCCCTTGCTGGCCCACTTCCTGTTCTGGTATTTCGGCGCGCCCGAATTGCTGCCCGATGTGTGGAAGGAGCGCTTGTATGCCGGCAATATCGAAGCCGTCAGCGCCGTCACGGCCCTGACTTTATATACAGCCGCCTACATGGCGGAAGACATCCGCAGCGGCATCCGCGCCATACCCGCCCAGCAATTCGAGGCGGGCCGGGCGCTGGGTTTCAGTTTTCTTGCCACCATGCGCCTGTGCATCGTGCCGCAGGCGCTGCGGCTGGCCGCGCCGCCGCTGCTGTCGCAAATCCTGACCCTGTGGCAAAACACCAGCATCGCCACCGTCATCGGCGTGGCCGAGCTGATGTACCAGACGCAGCGCGTGGAAGCGGCCTCGTTCCGCAGCGTCGATGCCTTCGTCTTCGCCAGCGCGGCCTACCTGGCCGTCTCCCTGCTGATCGCCGGCCTGGCGGCCTTGCTGCAAAGGAAGGTGTCCTGATGCTGGAACTGATCCACGATTATTGGCTGTATTTTCTCGTCGGCCGCTATCCCGAGGGGCCGCTGGGCGGGCTGGCACTGACGGTCGTGCTGGCCAGCCTGGCGCTGGTACTGAGCTTGCCGTTCGGCCTGCTGCTGGGGCTGGCGCGCCTGAGTCCCTGGCGGCTGCTGCGCTGGCCCGTCGCCGTACTGATCCACGTGGTGCGCGGCATCCCCTTGCTGCTCGTCATCTTCTGGGCGTATTTCTTCCTGCCCAGTATCACGGGACATGAAAGCGGGCAATTCGGCACCATGCTGGCCGCCCTCGTCATCTTCGACGGCATTTATCTGGCGGAAATCGTGCGCGCCGGCGTGCAAGCCGTGCCGCGCGGGCAGGTGGAGGCGGCCCGCTCGCTGGGCCTGAATTATCTGGACAGCATGCGCTCGGTGGTGCTGCCGCAGGCGCTGCGCCACATGCTGCCCTCGCTGGTCAACCAGTTCGTCTCGACCATCAAGGAAACCTCGCTCGGTTACATCATCGGCCTGGCCGAGGTGTCGTTCATCGCTTCGCAAGTGAACGGCCTCGTGCTGACCAAGCCCGTGCAAGTGTATTTCCTGCTGGGCATGACGTATTTTGTCTTGTGTTTCAGCCTGTCGCGCGCCGCCTTCTGGCTCGAGCGGCGCCAGGCGCGTTTCCTGAAAGCGGCTAGATGATTACCTTTGACAACGTCAACAAATACTATGGCGAGTATCACGCCTTGCGCGAGATCAATGAACACGTCGCCAAAGGCGAGGTGCTGGTCGTGTGCGGGCCGTCCGGCTCCGGCAAGTCAACCCTGATCCGCACCATCAACCGCCTGGAAGCGATCGCTACGGGCCGCATCGCGGTGGCGGGCCAGGATATCCACGCGCCCGGGCTGGACGTGAATGCCTTCCGCTCGCATATCGGTTTTGTGTTCCAGCAATTCAACCTGTTTCCCCATTTATCCGTGCTGGACAATTGCGCGCTGGCGCCGCAGCGCTTGCGCGGCCTCACCCGGCGCGAAGCCGAGGAGCGGGCGCTGGCCCTGCTGGAGCGGGTGGGGCTGGCGCACAAGGCACGCGCCATGCCGGCGGCCTTGTCGGGCGGGCAGCAGCAGCGGGTGGCGATTGCCCGCGCGCTGGCCATGCAGCCGCCGCTGATGCTGTTCGACGAGCCGACCAGCGCGCTGGACCCGGAAATGGTGGGCGAGGTGCTGCAAGTGATGCGCGATCTGGCGCACGGCGGCATGACGATGGTGTGCGTGACGCACGAGATGGGTTTCGCGCGCGAAGTGGCGGACCGCGTCTGGTTCATGGACCACGGGCAAGTGCTGGAACGGGCCGCGCCCGAGGAGTTCTTTGCGCGGCCGCAGCATGTGCGCGCACAGCAATTCCTGGCCGATATCCGCAGCCCGTTCAGCGCGAGCGCATGAATGAGCGCATGATAGTGTGGCTGTGTGCGCAAGCGAACGGTCTGTTGGCGTTGTCCGGCGCACGCTATCGAGGCGGCGCACGGTGCGCCCGCAGCCGACCAGGAGGGCCGTATCATGTCACGCATCATCGCAGGTCATTTTCAGTTGCAGGAACAGATAGACGCCGCGCGCGCCGCGCTGAACCAGGCGGGCTTTCCCGATAGCCGCATCAGCGCCTTCTTTGTCAACCAGCCGGGCCAGCACGATTTGCATGTGCTCGGCGGCGACCGCGACATCTCGCCCGGCGCCAAAGAGACGCCGGAAGGCGTGGTGGAAGGCGTGGCCGTCGGGGCCGCCTTGGGCGCGGGCATCGGCGCGGCCACCGCCCTGGCGACGGGACCGCTGGGCCCGGTGGTGGGGGCGCTGGTGGGTGCCCACGTGGGCTCGCTCTACAGTTTCAACAAGATGAAGGAGGCGGGCGAGCCCGAGAAGCATGGCGAGAAGAATGGCGAAAACCGCCGCCAGCCGCGCCATCCGGGCATGCTGATCGCCGTGGCGCTGGGCGGCCTCGAAGAGCGTGAACGGGCGCTTGAGGCGCTGCACCGGCTGGGCGCCGAGCATATCGAGGAAGCGGAAGGCACGATCGCCAATGGCGACTGGTATGACTTCGATCCGCTCAGCATTCCCGTGCTGGTGGCGTGAACCGGTGTCTCTGTGGTGCCATATGCATAAATTCCTCGCCGCACGAAATTTAGGTATGATCCTTGTTAGTATGAGTAATTATTGGTAAACAATGCCGACAGGGATAGTTTCCGCGCGCCCGAAGTGACACTGGACCAAGGTGACTGCCCGTAGTACTTGCCTCGCATGCTAACGAGTATGGATAGGAGGGCGCGTCATGACACAGGCATGGTTCATTCTGACACGGGCCGATGGGCGCGACATCTGTGCGCCCTCGCCGGCACAGCTGGCCGATGCGCTGGCCGAGGTGTACCGCGGCGGCGCCGTCACGCCGGACGGCAGCCCGGCCGCCGTCTTGTTGCGCTTTGGCTACGACGACGGCTTGATGTATCAGGTCGAAGTCGCTAGCGGAGGCGAAGTCACTTTCGAGGAATGGTCGGACCGCGATTGCGAAATTGCCCTGGCCAGTCCGCGCCACATGTCGGCCCTGCCGCAGCACGACGCGCTGCAGCTGTGGCAGTGGCTGGCGCAGCGCCAGGTGGCGAAGATCCGCAGCCAGCCCTGGCAGGGCGGCTAGCCCTGCCGTCTTGCCAAGAGCCTAGTGCGCCATCAGCACGGGGATCGTCATGCTCTGCAGAATCGTGCGCGTGACGCCGCCCAGGATGGTTTCGCGCAGGCGCGAATGGCCATACGCTCCCATCACCAGCAAGTCGGCCGACAGGTCGGCGGCCTGCGACAGCAGCGCTTCGCCGATATCGCCGCGCCGCACGCCCCCACCATCGAGCAAATGCAGCCGCGCTTCCACGCCGTGGCGCGCCAGGTAGTGCACCAGTTCCGCGCCCGGCTGTTCGCCGTGCTCGGCCGCATGCACCTGGGCGTCGAAGATGGCCACGTGGACTTGCCCGGCGCGCTGCAGCAGGGGCAGGGCGGCGGTCACGGCGCGGCTCGCTTCCTTGCTGGCGTTCCAGGAAATGAGCACATTGCGCGCCGCTGCCGGCGGCGCCAGCAGGGGCAGCGGCGGCGCATACGGCACGATCAGCACGGGCCGGCCCGAATGCAGCAGCACATAGGCGGGAAAGTCGCGCATCACGGACGGCGATTTATCCTTGGCATTGTATTGGCTGATGACGACCAGGTCCGCATAGCGGGCCAGCAGGCTGATGCCGCCCGCCGCTTCGTCGTCGAGCACGCGCTGTTCGAACGAGGCGACGCCGGCCGCGCGCACCTGTTGCTCGAAACCGTCGAGGGCGCGCGTGGCGCGGTCGCGCAGGAAATTCAGATGCAAGCTCAGGTTCGGGTCCGCATCGAGGTCGGGCTGGTGCTGGTACAGCAGGCGCGACACGCCCGTCAGCGCCACGCCCGTCAGGTGGCCGCCGCACGCCTGGGCGATGCTGGCTGCCGCTTCGATGCGGGCGGCGCGCCCGGCGCTGTCGTCGATGTGGAGCAATACGGTCTTGTACGTCATGGCCTGTCCTCTCGCTGTGCAGTAGCGGCCATTCTGGCACAGTCCGGGGCGCCGCACGCGCACGACTGTATCAGGCTGAGCACTTGATCTAGCGCAAAGCTGGCAATAAAAACTACTCCTACACTTGATCCTACGCAGAACAACCATAACAAGCGGGGAGAGATAGCAATGAAGGAACAAAAGGTAGCGCTGGTGACGGGCGGCATGGGCGGCCTGGGCACGGCCTTGTGCCGGCGCCTGCATGCGGCGGGCTTTGCCGTCGTGGCGGCGCATACGCCGGGCAACACGCGGGTGGAAAGCTGGCTCGACGAGCAGCAGGCGCAGCAGTATTATTTTCATCCGCTGGCCCTCGACGTGACGGATTTTGCTGCCTGCAGCGAAGCTGTCGGCAGGGTGCTGGCGCAGTTCGGCCGTATCGATGTGCTGGTCAATAACGCCGGCATCACGCGCGACCAGAGCATGCGCAAGATGGAGTTGCCGCACTGGTCCGAGGTGATGCGGACCAATCTCGACAGCCTGTTCAACATGAGCAAGCAGGTGCTGGAACCCATGCTGGAAAAGAAATGGGGACGCATCATCAATATCTCGTCCGTGAATGGCCAGAAGGGCGCGTTTGGCCAGTGCAACTACGCGGCCGCCAAGGCCGGCGTGCATGGCTTCAGCAAGGCGCTGGCGCTGGAAGTGGCGCGCCACGGCATCACCGTCAACACGGTGTCGCCCGGCTACCTGCGCACGCAGATGGTGACGGCCGTGCCGGCCGATATTCTGGAAACGAAGATCCTGCCGCAAATTCCCCTGGGCCGCCTGGGCGAGCCGGACGAGGTGGCGGCCCTGGTCGCTTACCTGGCGTCCGACGAGGCGGCATTCGTCACGGGGGCAAACATCGCCATCAATGGCGGACAGCACATGAGTTAAGCAAGCGTACAGCTTGCATAGAGGCAATGGCAGTAGAGGAGACCCGTCCACCCAGCCGGCGCAAAGACGCTGGCGGAGGACGGCAGGCAGCATGGTAACTACGCTGGAAAACAGGGGGCAGGGCAGCGATGCCTTGCCCTTTGTTGTCGTGCCGCCGTTAAGCTAGGGTCATGGTATGGCGCGCCTGGCCTTTTCCAGCCGCGTCTGGCAATCGATGCACAGGCGCGCTTCGGGGCGGGCGTTCAGGCGCGACAGGCCGATGGCTTCGCCGCAGTTGTCGCACAGGCCGTAGCTGCCGTCGGCAAACTTGGCCAGCGCGTGCTTGATGATGGCCAGCTGCGCCATATTGTGCTCGGCCGCTTCGCTGACGAGGGCGTTCAAGGTGCGCACGCTGGCGTTGTCGGCCGGCGAGGCTTCGATTTCATTGAGCAGCGAGGCGCGCGCGTCCGCTTCGGCCGCTTCGTTCTCTATCTGTTCCAGCAACGCCAGCTTGCGTTGCTCCAGCACGCCTTGCAGGCGCTGTAGCTGGTCTTGCGGCAATCCATTCATGGCGGTCCCCGATAGGCGTATCTCCTATATGGTAGTCCAGGATGGGCAGCTCTGCTTGCGCTACTACCTGCGCCGCGTTTGACGCGGCGCAGGCAGGCGCGGGCCGTTCTATGCTGGCTCTTTCAGGCAGTTGACCATCCAGGCCACGCCGAACTGGTCTTTCAGCATGCCGAAGCGTTTGGCCCAAAACGTTTCTTCCATGGGCATCTGGATGGAGCCGTCACGCGCCAGCGCGGCGAAGGCCCGTTCCGCCTCCTCCGGCGTGTCGACGGTCAGGCAGATCGAGCTGCCGCTCATGCCCTTGGCACCATCTTCCTGGCAGCCGCCGTCCGAGCCCATCAGCATGGTGGGGCCCAGCTGCACGGAGCCGTGCATGATCTTGTCATACCAGTCTTCCTTGACTTGCTCCTGGCCCGGCGAGCCGCGGAACGGCATCAGGCACAGGTCCGTGCCATGCAGGTGCTGCCGGTAGTATTCCAGCGCTTGCGCGCAGTTTCCATTGAATTGCAAATACGGTTCGATACGCATGTTGGTCTCCTCTGGCAATCGCCCCGCAGGCACGATTGCCAGGCGGGGACGTCCCAGTATAGGCGCTCGCCGGCCGATTTCAATCAGTCCGGCGCCATCTCTTGCAGCCGCTCACGCACCTTGCCCAGCGTGCTGAGGATGCGCTCGGGATTGCCGGCCAGGACGGCACTGCCCAGATGCAACAAACTCGTCGACAGGCTGATCCAGTGCCGCACATCGTCGTTGCGGGCGATGCGAAGGCGCACCGTGTCGAGCAGGCCGCTGAGCTGGCGCTGCGCCGTTTCCAGGCCCATTACCGTATGCCCGGCGGCATCGGCATACAGCTGGTTGGCTTGCTGGCGCAAGGCTACTTCCAGGGCGAAGACGGCTTGTGCCTGGCTGTGGCTGATGCCATTTTCTCCCTGGCTGGCGCGCTTGCGGATGGCGCGCATGACGGCGCCGTGCAAGGTGACGGCCGCCTGCGACAGGCTGTCGGCCAGTTGCTCGACGCGCATGGCGCTGCTGAGAGCCGCTTCGCGGCGTTCGCTGCCGCTGCTCCTGCCTACCGATCCGTCCATCTTGCCTCCGTGGTGGTGAGGGCGGCGGCCAGCTGTGCGTGGTCGCGCGCCAGTGCCGCCAGTTGCCGGCGCGCCAGCGTGTGGCGCAGGCCAAGCAGCCGGTATTCTTCGGTTTTGCTTTGCTGCATGGTTTTCGCCAGCACGGCCAGCAGGCGCTGCTGCGGCGTGTCGGCAAACGCGATTTCCACGTCGAGCAGGCCGAGCACCATGTCGCGCTCGTTGTCGCCGCTTTTGTCGTACAGCGCCAGCAAGCTGTCGAGCGCGGCCAGCAGGGCTTGCAGCGGCGCGTCGCCGTCGTGCAGCACTTGCGCCAGGTGCGCCTGCTGGCTGGCCGCGCCGCCCAGGCGCGACAGTTGCTGCAGCAACAGGGTGTAGGCGCTGACATGACGGTCGTCGATGCCGCTGCCGGGCCAGGCGCGGATGGCGGCGCCTGCGCCGGCCAGTTCCGGCTGCACGTCAAACGCATCGGCATTCGCCAGCCGGCCCAGCGCCTGCAGGTACAGGCGCACGGCCTGCGCCAGGCGCGCGACGTCCGTCTGCGCGGCGCGGCGCTGCGCATCGAGCAGGCGTTCGCGCGCGTCTTCGGCGGGCGACAGATAGGGGCGGGTGCGCTGGTAGCTGTCCACGTGGCGCTGCGACAGTTCGCCGAAGGCCGTCAAGGCATCGGTGCCGGCGGCCAGGGCGCGCACTTGCGCCAGGTCGGTGCGCGGACTGGCGCAGCCGCACAGCACGACGGCCAGGAAGAGGCTCAGGTACAGGTTGAGGCAAAGGGCGCGGCGATGGCGGGCGGGCAGGGTGGACACGTCACCTCTCGACAGGAAATACTGTATGGAAAGGTATTGTCGTGCCGGCCTGCGTTGCCCGCCTTGTGCGGGCGCAAGCGCGCTGCGATCAGGCGCCTGTTGTGCCCGTGGTGGTGGCCCATTGTTCGCGCCAGCCAAGTCCGGCCACGGTGTCGCTGGCGGGGCGGTATTCGCAGCCGACCCAGCCTGCGTAGCCGACCTGGTCGAGCAGCTTGAACAGGTGGCGGTAATTGATCTCGCCCGTGCCCGGTTCGTGGCGGCCCGGCGTGTCGGCGATCTGGATGTGGCGGATCAGGGGCAGCAGGGCGCGGATAGTGTTGCTCAGCTCGCCCTCCATGCGCTGCATGTGATAAATGTCGTACTGCAGGAAGATATTGCTGCGCTGGCAGTCGGCGATGACGTCGGCCGCCTGCTGACTATGGTTCAGAAAGTAACCGGGCATGTCAAAGCGGTTGATCGGCTCGATCAGCACGTTGATGCCGTGCGGACGGCAGGCGTCGGCCGCAAATTGCAGGTTGCCGATCAGGCTTTGCCGCGCACGCTCCAGGCTCATGCCGGGCGGCACGATGCCGGACATGCAGTGCAGCTGTTTCGCCCCCAGCGCCAGCGCATAGTTGAGTGCCAGCTGCACATTCGTGCGAAATTCCTCGCCCCGGCGCGGGTCGCAGGCGATGCCCCGCTCGCCGTGTTCCCAGTCGCCGGGCGGGAAGTTGAAGACGGCCAGCTGCAGATGGTGGCGTTCCAGCCGCATGGCGATCTGCCGCGCCTCGACGGCATAGGGAAACAGGAATTCGACGGCATCGAAGCCCGCTTCCCTGGCGGCGGCAAAGCGGTCGAGGAAAGGCAGTTCGGTAAACATCATGCTGAGGTTGGCAGCGAAGTTCGGCATGGCGGCACGCAGGTGAGGAAGATGGATACTATCCTAGCCCAAATTGCCAATCAGTGGCGTGCATGAAAAAACCGCTCCAGAATCAAGTCCTGGAACGGTTTTTGTCCTCTTTTTGACAAAGACAAACGCCGCCTGAAAGCGTAGCGAGCGGGAGTGATATTGCGTCGAGTAGTGCAGCCGTACTGGAGTACGGCGAGCAACGCAAACACAATAGCGCCCCGCGCAGTAGCTTTCAGGCCGCGTTTTAGCGGCCGCGGCCGCCGGAGCGGTGGGAGGCCGCCGAACGCGGCGCATTGCCCGAACGGTTGCCGCCGCCACCGCCGCCCGATGGGCCGGCGCTGCGTGGCTTGGCGCCGCTGCCGCCCGTTTTTACGCGCACGACGGCGCCGGCTGGCGCGCGGCTGTTGTTGCGGTGGCCGCCGGTGCCGCTGCGCAATTGCACAGGCTGGGCGCGGGCGTTCAGGTCCGGCTCGAAGCCGGGGATGACTTCACGCGGCAGGGTTTGCTTGATCAGCTTTTCGATGTCTTTCAACATTTCGTGCTCGTCCACGCAGACCAGCGACACGGCTTCGCCCTTGGCGCCGGCACGGCCCGTGCGGCCGATACGGTGCACATAGTCTTCCGGAATGTTCGGCAAGTCGTAGTTGACGACGTGCGGCAACTGGTCGATGTCGATGCCGCGCGCGGCGATGTCGGTGGCGACCAGCACTTGCAGGGTGCCATCTTTAAATTCCGACAGGGCGCGCGTGCGTGCCGACTGGCTCTTGTTGCCGTGGATGGCCAGGGCGCCGATGCCGTCCGCGCCCAGCTGCTCGACCAGTTTATTCGCGCCATGCTTGGTGCGCGTAAAGACCAGCACTTGCGTCCAGTTGTTCGACTTGATCAGGTAGGACAGCATCGGGTGCTTCTTGTCGCGGTCGACGGGATGGATCTTTTGCTTGATCACTTCCACGGTCGAATTGCGGCGCGCCACTTCGATCATGGCCGGCTTGTTCAGCAAGCCGTCGGCCAGGGCCTTGATCTCTTCCGAGAACGTGGCCGAGAACAGCAGGTTCTGGCGTTTCGGCGGCAGCACGGCCAGCACTTTCTTGATGTCGCGGATGAAGCCCATGTCCAGCATGCGGTCGGCTTCGTCCAGGATCAGGATTTCCACTTTCGACAGGTCGACGGTGCCCTGACCCATGTGGTCGAGCAAACGGCCAGGCGTGGCGACGAGGATGTCGACGCCATGCTTGAGCTGCTTGATTTGCGGGTTGATGCCGACGCCGCCGAAGATCACGGTGGAGTTCAGCTTGGTGTACTTGCTGTAGGCGCGCACGCTTTCCTCGACCTGCGCGGCGAGTTCGCGCGTCGGTGCCAGGATCAGGGCGCGGATCGGGCGCGTCGAGGTGTTGCTGGTGATGGCAGCGCCATTCGTGTCGGTCGACAGGCGGTGCAGCACGGGCAAGGTAAAGCCGGCCGTCTTGCCGGTACCGGTTTGTGCACCGGCCAGCAAGTCGCCGCCAGCGAGCACGGCGGGAATCGCCTGCGACTGGATCGGGGTCGGCACGGTGTAGCCGTGTTCGGTAACGGCACGTACGATAGCGTCGGACAATCCGAGGGAGGAAAAGGACATGGTAACTTTATTGTGAGATCGGCCTGTCGCCATCGTGAGGCGCCAGTCGCAGGCAATCAGATTAGGGGTCGAAAGACAGCGGCAAGGGGACTGGTCATATGTGCCGCACACGCGAAGTATAACAGCATGGCAAAAAACCGCCGAGTTTGTTTAAAGTATGCAATGCCACAGGTAAAAGAAATACATGGCTGGAGCGCGCCTTTGCATGTCGTTCTTCATTATCATTCCCTGTAGCACTCCATGCGCGGGACTCGCCGCGCCGCCGGGGTGTTCACTCCCGGAGGACTATCATGCGTATTGCCGATCTTCGCATCGCCACCCGCCTGTATGGCGGTTTTGCCACCATCGTCCTGTTGCTGGCCGCCCTGGTGACCGTCGCCACATTGAACGTCTCGCGGCTGGCCGACGCCAATGCCATCAATACCCACACTTACCAGGTACTCGCTGAAAACAGCGCGATCCTGGAAAGCCTGATCAATATGGAAACGGGGCAGCGCGGCTATGTGATCACGGGTGCGGAGGCCTCGCTGGAACCGTACAAGGCGGGGCAGGCCGCGTTCGGCGCGCACCTGGACAAGGCGCGCGCCCTGACCAGCGACAATCCTGCCCAGCAGGAGCGCCTGGCGAAGCTCGATGCCGCCAAGCAAGCCTGGCTGGCCGGCGCGCTCGAACCCGTGATCGCCCTGCGGCGCGCCGTGGCGCAGGGCACGGCGGCCATCGAGCCCGTGCTGGCGCTGGAAAAGGAGGGCCGGGGCAAGCAGGGCATGGATGCCATGCGCGCATTGCTGGGCGAGATCGGCCAGGCGGAAACGGCGCTGCTGGCGCAGCGCTCGGAAGCGGCGGCGGCCTTGCAGGCGCGCACGCACTGGACCTTGCTGGGCGGCGGCGCGGCGGCGCTGATCCTGGCCGCCCTGATCGCCTGGTGGCTGGCGCGCAACATCAGCGGGCCGTTGCGTTCGGCCATCGACGTGGCCAGGCAGGTGGCGCAGGGCGATCTGACGGTACAGGTGGAAGTGCGCTCGAAGGACGAGACGGGCGAGCTGATGCAGGCATTGAAAGACATGACGGCCAGCCTGCTGCGCATCGTCACCGAGGTGCGCGGCGGCACGCAGGCCATCGCCACGGCCTCGCGCCAGATCGCTTCGGGCAACCTCGACCTGTCGGCGCGCACGGAACAGCAGGCCAGTTCGCTGGAAGAGACCGCGTCCTCGATGGAAGAACTGACCGGCACGGTACAGCAGAATGCGCAGAATGCCCATGAAGCCAATGGCCTGGCCGCATCGGCTTCCGCCGTGGCGGGCAAGGGCGGCAGCGTGGTGGCGCAGGTGGTCGACACCATGGGTTCGATCAACGACTCGTCGCGCAAGATCGTCGACATCATCGCCGTGATCGACGGCATCGCCTTCCAGACGAATATCCTGGCCCTGAACGCGGCCGTCGAGGCGGCCCGGGCGGGCGAGCAGGGGCGCGGTTTTGCCGTCGTCGCCACGGAAGTGCGTAACCTGGCCCAAAGATCAGCCGGCGCAGCGAAGGAAATCAAGGCCCTGATCAACGACTCGGTGGCGCAGGTGGAGAGCGGCGCGCGCCTGGTCGACGAGGCGGGCCACACCATGCACGAGATCGTCGACAGCGTGCACAAGGTCAGCAGCATCGTCGGGCATATCTCGGCTGCCAGCGATGAGCAGCGGGCCGGTATCGAGCAAGTCAACCAGGCGATCAGCGAAATGGACCATGTGACCCAGCAAAACGCTTCATTGGTGGAAGAGGCTGCCGCGGCTGCGGAAGCCATGCAGGAGCAGGCGGCGCGGCTGGCCGATGCGGTGAGCGTGTTCAGGACGGCGCAGGTGGACGCCATCGCGGCGCCGGCACCCCGGCCCGCCGTGCGCCGTCCCGTGCCGCTCAAGGCGGCGCGCGCGCCCACCCGCCTCAGCGGTAAACCCGCGGCGCGCCATGCGCCGCAAGTTCCAGCTGGCAAACAGCGTCCTGGGGACGATGAGTGGGATGAGTTTTAATGGCGGCGTCCGAGTGCATGTGACAGCTGTCGCAAATACCGCTTGCGTGCGTGTGACTGTTGTCGCATAATTGTGTCAATAGTCACTCAAAGGATGCACCATGAGCACGCCCTCCGTCACCGAACTGTCGTTATTGAAAGCCTTGTGGAAAGACCACCCGCTGTCCGCGCGCGAATTGCATGCCCGCGTGGAAGAAGAGCTGGGCTGGTCTTTTTCGTCCACGCGCAAGACGCTCGAGCGCATGCTGGACAAGGGCATGCTGCTGCAGCGCAGCGTGCACGGCGTGCTCGTGTATGAAGCGAACGTGGACAAGGTGGCCACCCTGGCCGCGTTCGCCCACGACTTTGGCCGGCGCGTGATGGAAATCGACAGTCCCTTGCCGGTCAGTATGTTTACGGGCAGCAAACTGGTGGACCAGCAGGAGCTGGCGGCGCTGGAGCTGCTGCTGCAGGACTGGCCGCTCGAGGGAAAGGAATAAGCGATGCTGCTGTTTTCTCTCACGCTGTTGCAGGCCAGCGCCGTCTGTCTCGTGACGGGCCCGCTGCTGTGGGCATTGCTGAGCCTGGCGCAACGGCGCTGGCCCGCGCTGGCGGCTCAGCGCAGCGTGTGGTTGGGCGCTCAGCTGGTGCTGGCCGCCGTGTTTGTGCTGCCGCTGCTGCCCGACACGCGCCAGCTGGCGCAGCGCCGCCGCCTGCATGGCATGGACGTGCTGGAAGTGGACGCGCCGATCTCGCCGATGCTGGTGGGTGTGTGGCGGCCGCGTTTGCTGTTGCCGGCGCACCTGGCGCAATTTACGCCGGAACAGCGGCAGCTGGTGATCGCCCATGAGCTGACCCATGCCCGCCGGCGCGACCCCGTGCTCTTGCTGCTGGCCAATCTGCTGCAGGCGCTGCTGTGGTTCAATCCGGCCGCGCGCTGGCTGGCCGGCCAGCTGGCTTGGGCGCAAGAGCTCGGTTGCGACCGCCAGGTTCTGGCCGGCCGCCCCGCGCGCCAGCGCCAGCAATATGCGGCGGCCCTGGTCCGGCAGCTGGGATTGCAGGCGCAGCCGCTGCCGGGGCTGGCTTTCGGCGGCGGCAGCATGGCCGAGCGCCTGCTGCGCATGCGTGACGGGCAGACACGCCCGCCTGCGGCCCTGCGGGTGCTGACGCCGCTGCTGCTGTGCGCGATCGGCGCGGCCAGCCTGGCGCTGCAGCCGGCATTGGCGTGGGCCGTGGCAGCCGCACCGGCAACCCTGCCCGCTGCGCCGGCGACGGCGCCAGCGCTCTGGCGCAATCCCCTCGATACCATGCGCGTGACCGGCTTCTTTGGCGTGGTGCGCCAGCTGACGCCGCGGGGCCATCGCGGCATCGATCTGGGCGCCAGGCGCGGCACGCCCGTGCATGCGGCGGCCGACGGCATCGCCAGCGTCAGCGAAGATGCGCGCCTCGGCAAGGCCGTGCGCATCGACCATGGCGGCGGCGTCGAGTCGCTGTATGCCCATCTCGACCGGGTCACGCTCACGACCGGCATGGCCGTCACGGCGTGGCAGGCCATCGGCACCGTGGGCGCCACCGGCCTGGCGACGGGGCCGCATCTGCATTTCGAGGTGATCCGCGACGGGCGCTTGCAGGACCCGCAACAGTGGCTGGCCGGTCTCGATGCCAACGCCACCGCGCGCGCCCTGCGCACGCGCAAGGAGCAGTTCGGCCATTAGCGTGAGCTGGCCGCTGGTCGGGTGAGCGCGGGAACGCGCAAGCCGACACCACCACAACCCTTTCAGGATTCTCCATGCGATTGAGTATTGTATTGTGCAGCTTCGTGCTGCCGTTGACGGCGCACGTCCGTGCCGAAGACATTCTCCCTTCCGTGACGGTCCATGCCGGTAAAGTGGAGCAGCGCCGCAACGACACCGTCGCCGCCATCGTCGTCGGCCACGATGAATTGATACGCCAGGGCGACCGCGTGCTGTCCGACGCCCTGAAGCGCCTGCCCGGCATTTCCATCGGCGGGCCGTCCGGCGCGGCTGCGGGCGCCGCTGGCGGGCAAATCCAGATGCGTGGCCTGGGCCAGGGCTATACCTTGATCATGCTCGATGGCGTGCCCGTGGCGCCCGGCTTTTCGCTCGACGCGCTGGACCCGGAACTGGTCGAGCGCGTGGAAATCATGCGCGCCGCCACGGCAGAATTTTCCACCCAGGCGATCGCCGGTTCCATCAACATCGTGCTGAAAAAGTCGGGCGGGCGGCGCGAACGCACGTTCAAGCTGGGCGCGTCCGCCAGCCATGGCATGCCCGCCGGCAGCGCCACCGTGCAGTGGTCGGACAAGGATGGGCGCCGGTCGTACGCGCTGGCCGGCACGCTCAGCCATACGGGACGCGAAGCGCTGCTCGACGAGTGGAGCCGCGAATTCGACACAGCGGGCGCGCCCGCGGTGGTGCGCCACGTGCCGCTCACCGAGCGCGTGACGAGCGACGCCATCGAACTGGCGCCCCGCGTGCAATGGGCGCTGGCGGGCGAGGGCAGCCTGGCCTGGCAAAGCCTGGTCAACGTGCGCCGCCTGGCCAGTCGCCGCCATGCGCAGGAAACGGCTTACCTGGGCGGCACGACCGCCTATCCGGAGAACCAGGCCCATTTCAACCAGGACAGCAGCACCGTGCGCAGCGACCTGCACTGGCTGCGCAAGCTCGACCATGGCGCCAGTCTCGACGTGAAGCTGGGCGCCAGCATCAATCACCGCGCCAATGATTATCAGTTCCTGGGCCGCGGCGCGGCGCCGGGACAGGGCATCACGCGCCTGGTCGATTCGGGCCTGGACGAGGTGGGCGTGCAGGCGAGCGGCACCTACCGCCGCGCGCTGGGCGAACACCACACGCTGGCGGCGGGCTGGGATGCGGGGCACCGGCGGCGCACGGATTTTCGCCGCGAACGCCAGCTGGAGCCGGGCGGGCCGCCCGTGCTCAGCGACGAAGACTATGCGGCCACGGTGCGGCGCCTGGCCCTGTTCGCGCAGGATGAATGGGAACTGTCCGCGCATTGGTCGCTGTACCTGGGCTTGCGCTGGGAAAGCTGGCGCACGGCCAGCGCCACGGGCGGCGGCGAGCCGGTCGACGTGCGCGCGCAGGTATGGAGCCCCTTGCTGCAAAGCCTGTGGAAGTCCGGCGGCAAGCAGCAGGTGCGCCTGGCCGTTACGCGCACCTACAAGGCGCCGCAGATTTTCGAGCTGATCCCGCGCCCGTACACGGTCGACAATGGCAACAGCCCCACGAATCCCGACACCCAGGGCAATCCGGCGCTGCGCCCGGAGCTGGCGTGGGGCCTCGATGCCGCCTATGAATACTATCCGGGCGCGGGCGCCATGCTGGGCGCCAGCGCCTCGCTGCGGCGCATCAGCGACGTGATGCTGGAGCGCCTGTACCAGGACAACGGGCGCTGGGTGAGCACGCCCGTCAACCATGGCCATGCCGGCGTGCGCTCGATCGCGCTGGAAGCGAAGCTGCCCTTGACGGCGCTGTGGGCGGGCGCTCCCGCGCTGGACTTGCGGGCCAACGTGGCGCGCAACTGGTCGAGGCTCGATGCCGTGCCCGGCCCCGATAGCCGCCTCGACAGCCAATTGCCGTGGAGCGCCAACGTGGGAGGGGACTACCAGCTGGCCCGCCTGCCCCTGAGCCTGGGCGTCGACCTGAATTACCAGGCGGGAGGGCGCTCGCGCGAGTCCGGCCAGCTGCTGGCCTGGCAGGGCGGCAAGCGCGAACTCGATATGTACGCGCTATGGAAAGTCAGCGACAGGCTGCGCCTGCGCCTGCGCCTGTCGGGCGCCAACCTGCTGGGGCAGGATTACCGCACGCGCAGCCTGTATGCGGATGGCGCGCGCAGCCTGCTGCGCACGGTCGATACGGGCAGCTACCGCACCTGGCGGCTGATGCTGGAGGGAACCCTGTAGCCAGCTGTAGCCAGCCTAGTCGTCGATCTCGTCGACGGTGTAGCTGACGCCCTGCGCCTCGAGGTAGCCGCGCACGGCGTCCAGGCCGTGCCACGGGTCGGGGCGCAGGTGCTGGCATATATACAGGCCGGCGTCCGTCAGCCTGGCGTCGGTGTCGGGCATGGCGGCGCCGGTTACGCGCGGCGCCTGCGGCAGTGCCGCCAGCAGCTGTTCGAGGTGCTGGCGCTGGCGCGGCGCCAGGCTTGCCGCGATCCTGAATTCAAATCCCATGTTTTCTCCTTGATTGACAGGCCGCCGCAGCGGCTATTTTTAATTATCGAAAAAATTGCACATAGCTTGGCATTCTTTCCGTTTTTGTTTTCAAAGTATCTCGTCCATACTGCATAGCACTGGCCCGGCACACACAGCGTGACGCAAGGGCAGGAGCAGAAATGCCGTACAAGTACCTCTCTTTTTTCATATTCAATTATTTTCACTAAGGAAAACATCATGCCTATCGCCACCGCCCAAGCCGCCCACAAACTGCTGACTCCCAACGATCATACCCTGATCATGATTGACCACCAGTCGCAGATGGCGTTCGCCACCCGTTCGATCGACCTGGCCTTGCTGCGCAACAATGCGGCCCTGGTGGCCAAGGCGGCGGCGCAATTCAAGGTGCCGACGATTCTGACGACGGTGGCCGCCAAATCGTTCTCCGGCCCTATTTTTGACGAGATCCAGTCCGTCTTCCCCGAGCAGGCGCCGATCGACCGCACCAGCATGAATACCTGGGAAGACGCGCGCATCGCCGACAAGGTCAATGGCTACGGCAAGGGCAAGATCGTGCTGGCCGGCCTGTGGACGTCCGTCTGCATCGTGGGCCCTGCATTGTCGGCGCTGGAGCAGGGCTTCGAGGTGTACGTGATCGCCGACGCCAGCGGCGACGTCTCCGACGAAGCCCATGCGATGGCCATGCAGCGCATGATACAGGCGGGAGCGCAGCCCATGACGTCCGTGCAATACCTGCTGGAACTGCAGCGCGACTGGGCCCGCGGCGAGACCTACAACGAGACGGTGGCGACGGCCGTGGCGCACGGCGGCGGCTATGGCCTGGGCTTGATCTACGCCAAATCCATGTTCAACGCCAGCGAAGGCCATTGAGATTGTATTGATATTGCGCCACCGCCGCCCGCCGGCGGGGCGGTATTCTTCACCTGAACCGGGAGTTTCCATGCACGCAAGCACGATTTTACTCAATGGCCGTTTCCACACGGTCGACAGGACGCAGCCGCTGGCGTCCGCCGTTGCCATCGCCGATGGTAAATTCCTCGCCGTGGGCGACGTCGAAGACGTGATCCGTCATCGCGGTCCCGCCACGCAGCTGATCGACCTGGCTGGCCGCACGGTGATTCCCGGCCTGAACGACTCGCACCTGCACCTGATCCGCGGCGGCTTGAACTACAACCTGGAATTGCGCTGGGAAGGCGTGCCCTCGCTGGCCGACGCCCTGCGCATGTTGAAGGAACAGGCGCTGCGCACGCCGAACCCGCAATGGGTGCGCGTGGTGGGCGGCTGGACGGAATTCCAGTTCGCGGAAAAGCGCATGCCGACGCTGGACGAAATCAACGCGGCTGCGCCCGACACGCCCGTTTTCATCCTGCACCTGTACGACCGCGCCTTGCTCAACCGCGCGGCCCTGCGCGCCGTCGGCTACGATAAAAATACGCCGAACCCGCCCGGCGGCGAGATCGTGCGCGATGCATCGGGCAATCCCACGGGCTTGCTGATCGCCCGGCCGAACGCCATGATCCTGTATGCGACCCTGGCGAAAGGCCCCAAGCTGCCGCTGGAATTGCAGGTGAACTCCACGCGCCAGTTCATGCGCGAACTCAATCGCCTGGGCATCACCAGCGCCATCGACGCGGGCGGCGGCTTCCAGAATTATCCGGAAGACTACGCGGTCGTCGACGAGCTGGCGCAAAAAGAGCAGCTGACCATCCGCATCGCCTACAACCTGTTCACGCAAAACAAGGGCGCGGAATTGCAGGACTTCCAGAAGTGGACGGGCATGGTGAAACCCGGCGACGGCACCGATTTTTACCGCCACAACGGCGCAGGCGAAATGCTGGTGTTTTCCGCCGCCGACTTCGAGGATTTCCTCGAGCCGCGCCCCGAGCTGGCGGCCGGCATGGAAGACGAACTGGAAAAGGTCGTGCGCCACCTGGTCGAGCAGCGCTGGCCGTTCCGCCTGCACGCCACCTATGACGAATCGATCGGCCGCATGCTCGACGTGTTTGAAAAGGTCAACCGCGACACGCCGTTCGGCGGCCTGCACTGGCTGTTCGACCACGCGGAAACCATCAGCCCGAAAAATATCGACCGCGTGAAAGCGCTGGGCGGCGGCCTGGCCATCCAGCACCGCATGGCTTTCCAGGGCGAGTATTTCGTCGAGCGCTATGGTGCCGACGCGGCGAAGGCCACGCCGCCCGTGCAGCGCATGCTGGACGCGGGCGTGCCCGTCGGCGGCGGCACAGATGCGACCAGGGTCGCCAGCTACAATCCGTGGACGGCGCTGTACTGGCTGGTTTCGGGGCGCACCGTGGGCGGCCTGGCCCTGACGGATGTGGCGGGCAGGTTGTCGCGCGACACGGCGCTGGAGCTGTGGACGGCGGGCAGCGCCTGGTTCTCCAGTGAGCAAGGCAAGAAGGGGCGCATCCGCGAGGGCATGCTGGCCGATTTGAGCGTGCTGTCGGCCGATTACTTTACGGTGCCGGAAGAGGCGATCAAGTCCATCGAATCCGTGCTGACCATGGTGGGCGGCAAGGTCGTCTACGGCCAGGCGGAATTCACGACCCTGGCGCCGCCGCCTATCCCCGTGCTGCCCGAATGGTCGCCCGTGCGCACGGTGCCCGGTCATTACCGGCCCGCGGCCAGGCCGGCGCAAACCATGCTGCCGCACCAGTGCGCGGGCGCCTGCGGCGTGCATGCGCATGCGCACGACCGGGCGCGCAAGTCGGCCGTGCCGATCAGTGACTTTTCCGGCTTCTGGGGCACCTTGGGCTGCAGCTGCTTCGCCTTTTAGATGGCGGCCTGGCCTTATTTGGAAATGCGCAGGATGGCCGAGGCGAGCCGCGTGAAACATGGGCTCAGCTCGCTTTCGGTGGCCGCATAGCAGTACAGGCCCACGGGTTCGGCCGGCTTGCGGCAAGCTGCTTTTGCGTCGGTCGTGTTGGCCAGGCAGCGCAGCAAGTCTTCGCCCAGCTCGTTGTCCGGCCCTTCCTTGGTTTTCAGCGAGGCGCCCATGCCCAGGGTAAAGACAAAAATGCCTTCCTGGCGCGCTTTTGCCGCCATCGCTTCAACCAGGTTGCGCGAGGCGCGGTGCATATTCGTCCATTGCGCTTGCGCCGTTGCGGTGGAAGAAGTCACGACGCGGGGCGTATTGGTGACGATGGGAAACTCGCGCAGCGCCGCGTCATTATTCGCGTTATACCATGCGGGAAGCGCGGTGATCTGACTGGCGGCGCAATCGCCGTATTGGAGCGAGTCGCTCACTTTCATCCTGTACAGGCCTGCCAATGCCGGGTTTTGCAGTTTCGGAAAGGTGGCGAGGCCGCCTGCGTCCTTGCATTTGTTGTCCTTATTGGGGAAGTACGCGGAAAACGCCGCTGGCGAGCCATCGGAAAAAAACACGATGACGCGCAGGCTGGAGCGGTTCAGTTGCTCGATATCGTTCAGCTGTTTGCGCGCCTGGAACATGCCGGCGGAAGAATTGGTGCCGCCGACAAACGAGAATTGATCGATCTTTCCATTTTTCATGGTCATGCTGTCGCGGTCGAAACCGCGCTCGACCTGCCTGATCGGGACATCGATTTGCGCTTCCGAAGCGAAGTGCAGCAAGCCGACCCGGTCGACCGTGGAGTTGAATTTGTTCAGGAAGGACTTGCCTGCCGCCCGCACGGCGTCCGCATTGTTTTCCAGTGAACGCGACGTGTCCATCACCAGCACCATGTCCAGGTCCTTGCGGATGGTTTGCGCGCTGGCCGCCACGTTCAGGGTCTTGAAACCGAGTACGCCCATCAGCGAGACGGGCAGCGAGGCGGTGGCCGAGACGTCGATGGTGACGGTGCCTCTGTCGAACACCACGCCGACGGGATCGAGGACCGGCGTCGACAGCAGGAAGTGGTCCGGATAATTAATGTCAAAAAAATCCCTGGCTGACTGGCGCGCACTGGCCCGCTGCGCCTCTTCCGAGCTGCCCGCGGTGACGCCGCGCGCCGCCGCCAGGCTGGCCGCGTCGACGGCCGCATTGAGCTTGGCCTTGACGAAGTAACCGAGGGCCGAATCGATGGCCAGGCCCACGGAGGCGATCAGGACGACGGCCGACAGCGCCACCATGATCAGCACCTGGCCGCCTTGCCGCTTGTGTGGAATGCGCATCAGAATACCGTCATCGAAGTGAGGTTGGGCGCCAGCACGGGCGTCGTGCTGTTGCCAAAGTTCAGGGTGCCGAACAGCATGTCGAAATCGTAGAACGTTTCCACGGCGTAGATCAGTTCGCCATCGGCCAGCTGGTTCTGCATCAATGCCACCGTGGGGGCATGCTCGTCCCTGGCGATGCCGGTGCAGGTGCCGTTGCTCCAGCTGCCGCATTGCCATACCTGGCTGGCGGGCAGGTAGCCGCTGGCCCTGGCGCCGGCATCCCAGCGGTACTGTTCCAGCACGATATTGCGCAAGCCGCTCTTTGCCGTGTAGCCCATGATCTTGGTGATGTAGATCATGCCGCGCTTGTTCATGTCCAGCGGCGGGGTGGTGGCCGCCAGCGCATTCATGATGGCCTGGCCCGAGCCGCTCAGGTCGGACGTGGAGCGCGAGGCCAGGTTGGCGCCTTCGCGGCTGATGTTGAGCAGGATGGTCTTGGCCTGGATGGCGCGCGACAGGTCGGCCAGCATGAACAGCAGCAGCGCCAGCAGCGGCAGAACGATGGCAAATTCCACGGCGGCGATGCCGCGCGCGGCGCGCGGCGCAGGAGGGCGGGCGCGCATCACAGGCCGCCAAAGCTTTCATTGCGCATGGTGGCGGCCACCACGAAGTGCGCCTGGCCGTCGCGGAACAGGGCCCGGATCATCGGCGTGGCAAATGCCCAGCGGCAATCGACGGAGATGACGACGATATCGCCGGCCTGGCCGAACATGGCGGCGCCGACCGCATCGCTGCCGTTGACGGAGATCACGGGGCTGACCTTGTCATACATGCCCATGGAACTGTCGCGTATTTTTTGTATCACGGCCTGGTAGCGCTGCTGGTTGGCGCTGTCGGGGTCGAGGTCTTTGGCCCCCGTGACGGCATAGCGCGCGCCTTCGCGCACCGCATGCTGCATGGTCATATTGGCAAAATACGCCATGCTCAATTCAATGATGCCGATTATCAGCATGAGAAAGACCGGCGTTATCAGGGCCAATTCCAGCAAGGTGGCGCCGCCCTGTCCGCTTTGCTTGCGGAATATAGGGGAATCGGCCTGTTTTAAACGCATGGGATTAATCCGGTTAGGTGCCACGATGAAGAATGTCGGGCGGATGGTATTGCGTAATTTGACTGGCGATTATTCTATATCGATTTTCAAGGGCATGTCTTCCCATTAAATTATTACAGGTCAAGATAATCGTAATTAAGCGCCTTATTTCAAGTGTGCGGCCCCCGTCCCTACAGGGGCGGGAGTAATATGCGCGGGTATGAAAACAGGCTTGGTGTCAGGATTGTCCTGCGTGCAGGCAAAGACTTGTTTTGCAAGGTGATGCAATAAAAATGCTGCAATGTAAGCAACAGCAGCGATGGCAGCAGCGATGGCGCGCCGGCGGCGCGCCCGCCCTGGCCGCGCTGCCCATCCATCGGCACTCGCCCGGCGTGCGGCGACCGCTGGGATGGGGCACGCACCGCGTTTGCGCGTGCCGGCCCAAGGCCTCTTCCTTCGTGCCCCCATGACTTCCTCCCCTGCGCGCGGCAACAGAGGCGCGCGCGGGCGAGGCTGGCAATCCGATTCGGATCAACAACATTCCCCGAAGGGAATGGGTTACACGTTAAGAGGTAAAGCATGTCAACAAAAAATGTCATACGCGTCATGCTGGTGTCGGACCACAAAACCTGGCTGTGGGGCCTGGAGCAGCTGCTCGCCGGCGCCCAGCCGGCAATGCAGGTGGTGGCCAGCGCCACCGAGATCGACGGCGCGCTGCTGCTGGCCCGGACCCTGTGTCCCGACGTCATCGTGCTTGACGCCGATCTGGGCTGCGGCGGCGCCTGCGCCATCGATTATCTGCCGCAGCTGCTCGGCAATGGCGTCTCGCGCGTATTGCTGTTCAGCGGCACGCAGGACCAGGTCGAGTGCGGACGCGCCGTGCGCAGCGGTGTGCGCGCGGTGGTGGGCAAGGAGACGCCCGTCAAGCAAATGATCGACGCCATCGCCCGCCTGCATCAGGGCGAGTTGTGCCTGGCTCCGGCGCTGCTCGACAGCATGCTGGGGGTGCTCAACAAGCCGGAAGCGGCACCCGATCCGGAAGAGCAGCGGATCGCCAGGCTGACGCTGAAGGAGCGCAAGATCGTTGCCATGATGGTGGAGGGAAATGGCGCGCTGAACCGTGCAATAGCCCAGCGCGCTTTTATCTCGGAGCAAACCTTGCGTAATCATTTGACATCGATCTACAGCAAGCTCGATGTCACCAACCGCCTGGAATTATATGTGTACGCCACCCGCAACCGGCTGGCCGAGTCCCTGCCTGTGGAGGGATAGTACATATGTCCTGAATGTGGACAAAAAATTAAGATGGTTTGTACTGCGCATAAAATGACTTTTCTCTGATTCGATTTAATGTTTGTTTATATAAAATACACGCATCAGAAATTGGCAAATAAAAACAAGGTGAATGTTTTTATTTTCAGACTGTATTTTCAGTTTTTATCATGTTTAAAACTTGACCTGAAAGGGAATAATATGAATTTCATTAAAAACTTTATCGCCGAAGAAGATGGCGTGACCGCCATCGAATATGCGCTGATCGCTGCGCTGGTGGCGGCGGCGCTGGTCACGGCCGTCGGCTATTTCACCACCGGCCTCGATGGCGCCTTCAAGGCCATCGGCACCAAGTTGACGGGCGCGGCGATCTAAGACGCCCGCCCACCGCGCTGCACCCCGGCATGCCAGCTGCCCATGCGCACTGGCCTGCCGGCTTCCCGCCCAACGATGCGCATGCCGTCATGCGCTCGGCTTGCATCAGGTACACGATGGACCCTCATTCTTTCTGGACGTTCAGCCCCGCCATAGTCTTGTGGGGGCTGCTGGCCGCCGCTGTCTGGCATGACGTGCGCCGCCGGCGCATTCCCAACCGGCTGGTATTTTCCGGCGCCTTGCTCGGCGTGCTGCTCAACAGCCTGGCGTTGCCCGGGCTGACGCCGGCCGGGCCGTGGCTGGCCTTGGGCGGCCTGGCCGTCGGCCTGGGCTTGCTGTTGCCCATGTATGCGCTGAAGGCGCTGGGCGCGGGCGACGTCAAGCTGATGGCGATGGTGGGGGCGTTTCTGGGCCCGCGCCCCGCCGTGTTTGCCGTGCTGTGCAGCCTGCTTGCTGGCGGCGTGCTGGCGCTGGCCGTCGCCCTGTGCCAGGGCACGCTGCGCCAGGCCTTGGCCAATGCCCGGCAATTGCTGCTGCAAGGCTGGCTGCGCGCCGCGGCAGGCGAGGCGCCGCAGGTCGGCCCGCCCGAGCTGCCAAGCGGCAGCCTGCCGTACGCGATCGCCATTGCCGCCGGCACCGCCATCAGCCTGGCCCTGGCGGCCGGCGGCCATGCATGACGCGCCGGGCAGCGATATGGCCGCGTGCGCGCGGAAACCCATGTTTCACCAAGAGGATAAATCATGAGAAATAGCCGCGTTGCGATCGTGCTGCTGCTGGCGTTGCTGATGGCGGGCGGCGCCGTGCTGGCGGCCGCCCGCTGGATGTCAGGGCAGGGCGCGCCGGCCAGCCAGACGGTGATGGTCGCGCTGGTCGATATCGGCGTGGGCGCGAAGGTGACGCCGGCCATGCTGCGCGGCATGGACTGGCCGGCGGGTGCCATGCCGCCGGGGGCGTTTGGCGAGGCCGGCGCGCTGGACGGGCGCATCACGCGCAGCGCCGTCAGCAGGGGCGAGCCTGTGCTGGAAAGCAAGCTCGCGCCGCCCGGCGCCACCGGTGGCCTGTCGGCCATCGTCGCTGCCGGCAAGCGCGCCATGACCGTGCGCGTCAACGATGTGGTGGGCGTGGCCGGCTTCGCGCTGCCGGGCAACTTCGTCGACATTCTCGTGCATACGCAGGATGACCGCGCCAGGCCGGCGGGCGGCGGGCCGCTGGCCATTTCCAAGATCGTGCTGGAACGCATCCTGGTGCTGGCCGTGGCGCAGGAATCCGGCCGCGACGACAACAAGCCCAAGGTGGTCAACGCCGTGACCCTGGAGCTGACGCCGGAGCAGGTGGAAAAGCTGGACCTGGCGCGCAGCGTGGGCAGCCTGTCGCTGGTGCTGCGCAACCAGGTCGATCCGGCGCCCGCCGACACGGGCGGCGCCACCAAGGAGTCGCTGCTGGAATTGAAGGCGCTGGCGCCGGCGGCGGCGCCCGTGCGCGCGGCGCGGCGCCAGACGGCCCCGGCACGCGCTGCCGCGCGCGACAGCATCACCGTCATCAAGGGCATGGATACCAGCGTCCAGCAATTTTAAATCAGCAGGCAAGCAAGGATGATCGATGAATACATTTCGTAAGCACGCCTCGAGTGCGGGCATGCGCCTGGCCCTGGCCTTGGGCGGCGCGGCCGCGGGCCTGGCCTGGCCCGGCAGCGCCGGCGCGGCGGCGCCTTCCCGGCAGGCCGTCATGACGCCAGTCGCGGCGCCGCCCATGTCGCTGGGCGCCGATATCGCCCGCCTGGGCGCGCCCGTGCGCATCGCCGTGGGCAAGTCCACCTTGCGCAGCCTGAGCCTGCCGGTGTCGCAGATCGCCGTCAACGATCCGCGCGTGGCCGGCGCCAGGATGCTGGGCTCGTCCAGCCAGCTGTTCGTCTGGGGCCTGGCCCCGGGCAGCACCAACCTGATCCTGTGGGACCGGCAGCAGCGCCCCGTGATCGTCGATATTGAAGTCGAGATCGATGTCGAGGGCTTGCAGGCGCAGCTGGCCTATGTCTTCCCCGGCGAGCATGCCGTCAAGGCGGGCGCGGCCGGCGGCAGCATCGTGCTGTCGGGGCAGGTCAGCGACAGCGTCAAGGCCAGCCAGATCCTCGAGATGGCGCAAGCCTATGCCCAGCGCGGCGCGGGCGAAGCGGCGGCGCCGGCCGACGGCGCCGCCAGCACTGCCAATGCCGCCGGCGGCGTCAAGGTCATCAATATGCTGACGGTCGCGGCGCCGCAGCAGGTCATGCTGGAAGTGAAAATCGCCGAAGTGTCGAAGACCCTGGTCGACCAGCTGGGCGCCAGCGTGGGCATCAGCGGCACGCGCGGCAACTGGAGCTACGGCCTGCTGTCGAACCTGCTTAGCGGCCACCCCAGCCAGCTGGGCGCCGTCAACGGCAAGAATGGCAACGGTCTCACGCTCGATGCGCAAAAGCGCGACGGCCTGGTCAAGGTGCTGGCCGAACCGAACATCATGGCCATCAGTGGCCAGGAAGCCAGTTTCCTCGCGGGCGGCAAGATTTTCATTCCGGTCGCGCAAGACAGCACCACCAACAAGATCACGCTGGAGGAAAAGGAATTCGGCATTGCCGTCAAGTTCACGCCCACCGTGCTCGAAGGCGGACGCATCAACCTGAAGGTGGCGCCGGAAGTGTCGGAGCTGAACCGCGAAGGCATCGGCATCACCACCGGCGGGGGCGCCGCCGCCAACGCGGTGCTGCCGGCCTTTACCACGCGGCGCACCACCACGACGGTGCAGCTGTTCGACGGCCAGAGTTTTGCCGTCGGCGGCTTGATCAAGAACAATGTGACGACCAATATCAAGGCCTTGCCCTTCCTGGGCGAGATCCCCGTGCTGGGCGCGCTGTTCCGCAGCAGCGATTTCCAGACTGACCGCACGGAGCTCGTCTTCATCATCACGCCGCACCTGGTCAAGCCGCTCGACAGTGAAATTGTGCTGCCGACCGATGCCTACGTGGCGCCCAGCCGCGGCGAGTTCTTCTTGCAAGGAAAAATGGAAGGCGCCGCCGCGCCACGGCCGCGGCAGGACGCGGCCACGCAGACAGCGCCGGCCGATCCGGACATTCAATAGGAGCACATCATGCAGCATCCCGTTTTCCTCTCCGTACTGCTGGCCGCCCTGGCCGCCAGCGGCTGCGCCGCCACCCCGAATCTGGACCGCCAGTTCGGCCACAGCGTCGCGCAGCTGCGCCAGCGCCAAATGCTGTCGCCGCAGGCGGGCGCGAACCGCGACCCCGTGGCCGGCATGGACGGCAAGGCCGCCCAGGCCGCCTACGCGGCGTACCAGAAAAGCTTTGCCGCACCCGCGCCGCAAGCGGCCGCCTTCACCATCGGCGTCGGGGCGCGCAAGTGAAGCTGGCACCGTCACCACAGAACCAGCAAGGCCTATCGTGAAAATCGCCATCAATTCCAGGGATGAAAAAACGCTGTCCGCGCTGGGCCAGCTGCTGCGCGGCCGCAACCGGCTCGACGAGATCGATGCGGGCGGCGAAACGCTCGAACCGCTGCAGGCGGCGCAGTCGCCGCCCGACGTGCTGATCTTCGACCGCCCGTCGAACGACGGCGCCGACCTGGCCGCCATCGAGCGCCTCAGCAACCTGCATCCGCGCATGGCTTTCATCGTGCTGTGCCACCAGCAGCCGCCCGAATTCCTGCTGCAGGCCATGCGCGCGGGCGTGCGCGACGTGCTGCCGTTTCCCGCCGCGCCGGCCAGCCTGTATGCGGCGCTCGAACGCATCGAGGAAAAGCTGGAGCGGCGCGAGCATGGCAACGGCAAGGTGCTGGCCTTCATCTCGTGCAAGGGCGGCAGCGGCGCCACCTTCATCGCCAGCAACCTCGGTTATGCGCTGGCCGCCGGCGGCCAGCAGCGCGTTGCCCTGATCGACATGAACCTGCATTTTGGCGACGCCTCGCTGTTCGTCTCCGAGAACAAGCCGCTGGCCACGCTGTCGGACGTCACGCGCGACATCCACCGGCTCGATTCCTCGTTCCTGGGATCGAGCATGCTGCACATCCTGCCCAACTACAGCGTGCTGGCCGCGCCCGAAGATCCCGCCCACGCCAGCGAAGTGGCGCCCGAACACATCGACGCCATCATCCGGCAGGCCAGGCGCCAGTATGATTTCATCGTGCTCGACGTGGGCCGCAACCTCGACGCCGTCAGCGTGCGCGCGCTGGACCACGCCGACATGATCTTTCCCGTCCTGCAGGCGACCTTGCCCTACATCCGCGACGGCAAGCGCCTGCTGGGCATGTTCCGCTCGCTCGAATACGCCAGTGACAAGGTGCATATCATCGTCAACCGCCACGACAAGGGCGGCGAGATCCGCCTGCGCGACCTGGAAGCGGCCTATGGCACGGCCGTCTACCGCACCGTGCCCAATCACTACGCCTCGGCGGCCGCCTCGGTCAACCAGGGCGTGCCGATTTTACAGCTCGACAAAGCCAGCCCGATCACGCGCTCGCTGCAGGAATTCGCCGCCAGCCTGGCCGGCGGCGCGGCCAGCACGGCGCGCCAGGGCTGGCTGGGCCGCGTCCTGCGGCGCGCCTGATCCACGCGCTTGATCCACATCATAGAACAGGAGCATTTCATGGCTGGTTCCCCCATCGCCGCCTTGTCCATCCGCGAACGGCTTGGCAGCGCCAAGATCGCCGCGCTCGCGCCGCAACGCATGGCGGCCATCGACAACCGCGGCTACCGCGACCTCAAGCTGCGCATCCATGGGCTGCTGCTCGAACGGGTCGACCTGGAAAGCATGCAGCGCCTGTCGCAGGAGCGCATCCGCGAAGAATTGCGCGGCCTGGTCGAGCGCTTGCTGGATGAAGAGGCGGTGGTCATCAACGAGGCCGAGCGCAGGAGCCTGACGCGCGATATCCAGCACGAGATGCTGGGCTTCGGCCCGCTGGAAACCCTGCTGTCGGACGCCAGCGTGTCGGACATCCTCGTCAACGGCCACCAGCAGGTCTATGTGGAGCGCGGCGGCCGCCTCGAGCTGACCGATGTCTGCTTCGACGATGACGCCCACCTGATGAAAATCATCGACAAGATCGTCTCGCGCGTGGGCCGGCGCATCGACGAATCGAGCCCCATGGTCGATGCGCGCCTGCCCGACGGTTCGCGCGTCAACGCCATCATCCCGCCGCTGGCCATCGACGGCCCCGTGATGTCGATCCGGCGTTTTTCCGTCGATCCGCTGCGCCTGGCCGACCTGGTCGCCTACCGCAGCATGACGGCGGAAATGGCCGAGGTGCTGCAGGGCCTGGGCAAGGCGAAGATGAATATCCTCATTTCCGGCGGCACGGGCAGCGGCAAGACCACCATGCTGAACGTGATTTCCGGCTTTATCGGCCAGACCGAGCGCATCGTCACGGTGGAAGACGCGGCCGAACTGCAGTTGCAGCAGCCGCACGTGGTACGGCTCGAAACGCGTCCGCCGAATATCGAAGGCAAGGGCGAAGTGAGCCAGCGCGCGCTGGTGCGCAATGCGCTGCGCATGCGTCCCGACCGCATCATCCTGGGCGAGGTGCGCGGCGCCGAGGCGCTCGACATGCTGGGCGCCATGAACACGGGCCATGAAGGCTCGATGGCGACCATCCACGCCAACACGCCGCGCGACGCCATCACGCGGCTGGAAAACATGATCAGCATGGCGGCGGCCAACCTGCCCAGCAAGGCCATCCGGCAGCAGATCAGCTCGGCCGTGTCGGTGGTGGTGCAGGTGTCGCGCCTGATCGACGGCAAGCGCAAGGTGACGTCGATCCAGGAAATCACGGGCATGGAAGGGGAGGTCATCACGATGCAGGAAATCTTCAGTTTCCGGCAGACGGGCGTGGCCGAGGGCGGCGCGGTGGTCGGGCATTTCTCGGCCAGCGGCATCCGCCCGCGCTTCCTCGAACGACTGAACAGCTTCGGCATCGGCGTGTCGGCCTCGCTGTTCGAACCCACCGCGGCGGGGCGCTGACACGCCATGCTTTCCTACCTTGTCTATCTGTTTATTTTCCTGGCCGTCCTGCTGCTGGTGGCTGGTGCCTGGCTGGCGTGGCAGGCGGCGCGGGGGCCGGGTGCGGCGCGCGTGGCGCGGCGCCTGCAAGCCATGTATACGGCCAGCGGTGGCGAACAGGCGCTGTCGATCACCAAGCAGCGCCCGCTGAGCGTCCATCCGTTTCTGCAAGGCGTGCTGGAAGGCTTGCCCGGCGCGGGGCGCATCGAGCAGCTATTGCTGCAGGCGGGCATGCGCTGGCTCGTGGCCGGCTTCCTCGGCTATTGCGCACTCGGCGCGCTGGCCGGCCTGCTGCTGGCCGGCGCGCTGCCGCTGCCCTGGTATGTGCGCCTGGGCCTGGGCGCGGGCGGCGCCATGCTGCCGTATCTGCTGGTGCGCCGCGCCAGGAGCCGACGGCTGGTGCGCATCGAGCAGCAACTGCCGGATGCGCTCGACCTGATGGGCCGCGCCATGCGCGCCGGCCATGCGTTTCCCACCGCGCTGAAAATGGTGGGCGAGGAGATGACGGGGCCGCTGGCCGAGGAATTTCGCGCCGTGTTCGACGAAGTCAGTTTCGGCGTCGCGATGGCCGATGCGCTGGGCAACCTGGCCGCGCGCGTGCCCAGCACGGACTTGCGCTATTTCGTCATCGCCGTGCTGATTCAGCGCGAAACGGGCGGCAACCTGACTGAATTGCTGAGCAGCATCAGCGCCATCATCCGCGACCGCCTGAAATTGCTGGGACAGGTGCGCGTGCTGTCGGCCGAAGGGCGCATGTCGGCCTGGGTCCTGGGCCTGCTGCCGTTCGGCGCGGCGCTGATGATGCACGTGATGAATCCGCAGTTTATCGCCGTGCTGTACACGGATGGGGGCGGGCGCAAGATGGTCGGCGTGGCGCTGGGCTTGCTGATGGTTGGCGTGCTCTGCATCAGAAAAATTATCCATATCCGGGTGTGACATGAAAGAAAAAACACGATGAGCGGCATGAGCGCGGCGCAGCTGGCTTTGCTGGGCCTGCTGTTCCTGATCGTTTTCGCGCTGGTCTTGCTGGTGCTGCGCATATTCGCCGGCAGCGCCGTGCAGGAGCGGCTGCAGGCGCTGGGCGATGCCGGCGCCGCCGGCGATAGCGGGCGCCATGCCAGGCGGCGCTGGCTGGCGCATGCCGTCAGCCTGACGCGCCCGCTGGCCAGGCTGTCGCTGCCGGACGAGGGCTGGGAAAGTTCGCCCATCCGCAGCCGCTTCGTCCATGCCGGCTGGCGCAGCCAGGCCGCGCCCGCCCTGTTTTACGCGGGCAAGACGGCCTTGTTCGTGGGCTTGCCGCTGCTGGCGTACTTCCTGCTGCGCCACGGCGGGCACAATATGCTGTTGTGGCTGGTCGCGGCGGCCGCCCTCGGCTATTACCTGCCCAATGTCTGGCTGTCGCATTGCCTGAAACAGCGCCAGCGCGAAGTGTTCGAAACCTTTCCCGATGCGCTGGACCTGATGACGGTGTGCGTCGAAGCGGGGCTGGCCATGGATGCGGCGCTGGCGCGCGTGGCGCAGGAAATCGGCTTGAAAAGCAAGGTCCTGGCCGAAGAGCTGCAACTGGTGACGCTGGAATTGCGCGCCGGCAGCGCCAAGGACAAGGCCTTGCGCAACCTGGCCCTGCGCACCGGGGTGGAAGATGTCGATGCGCTGGTGACCTTGCTGATCCAGGCCGAGCGCTTCGGCACGAGCATCGCCGCGTCGCTGCGCGTGCAGTCCGATCAGCTGCGCACCAAGCGGCGCCAGCGCGCCGAGGAAACGGCGGCCAGGATCGCCCTCAAGCTGCTGTTCCCGCTGATCTTTTTTATCTTCCCGTCGCTGATGGTGGTGCTGATGGGACCGGCGTTCCTGCAGATTTACCGCGTGCTGCTGCCGGCCATGCGGGGTGGCTGAGGGCTGGCCGGGGCTGTCCAGTCCTAAAATAGGTTGACAGTATTTATTGCTGCACAAACGCCCGATGCACCGCATCGGGCGTTTTGTACTTCAAGGCCGTATGTGGTCGTTCCTGGTTGTATATCCGCACCGATTGCGCCACCATTTTGCTCGCCTGTTTCAGGTCTGCAGGTCGATTCAGCAAGAACTCGCCTTTCAGAATGCCGTTGATACGTTCGGCCAGCGCATTCTGATAGCAGTCGTAGCCGTCGGTCATGGAGCAAGTCAGTCCATGACGACGATGAATTTCTTGATAGTAAGTCGAGCAGTACTGGATGCCCCTGTCTGAATGATGGATCAGCGGCGTCTTGCGCTGTCGTGCTCGCAGGGCCATCTTCAAGGCCTCGCTGACCTCTTCGGTTTGCAGGCTTGCGTGCACGTGATAGCCCACGATCTTGCGCGAATACGCATCCGTTACCAAGCTCAGATAGACGAATTTTCCGGCGCTCGGGAGATACGTGATATCGGCTACCCACACCTGCTCCGGCCGCGTGGCGAGCACTTGTCCCGGCCCCTCCTTGAGTAAATTGGGATGGCGCCGGAAGCGGTGATGGCTATTCGTGGTCTTATGATAGGCCCGCTGTGGTTGCAC